>JBBPYT010000124.1:0-12869 GCA_038199665.1 Hyphomicrobiales bacterium | reverse complement strand
TGATCCGGTCAAAAGCGGGTACGGAACGGACTACGGATCCTCGACGAGCAAGTCCCCGAGCGACCTCGGTACCAAGACCGGTGATCTCAAGAGCGACATCGGATCCAGTGCGAACTCTGTGGGAGATCAACTGTCGCAGAAGGCGCGAGACGCGAAGAACGCCGCATCCGGCCTGGCCTCGCAGGCGGGCAAGTCTGCCGCTTCTGCCGCACAAGATGTGAAGCACAGTGCCGAATCTGGCGCGTCCTCATTGAGGGACCAAGCGGCCGGGGTGGCCGACGAGGCGAGAAGCACCGTCGCGGCGATGGCGGAAGAAGCGCGCCAACGCATCACCGAAATCGTCGACCAGCAAAAGGCGGCCGGCGCCGACACTGTCGCGGGCGTCGCGCGTGCGGCGCAAGCCGCTGCGGGGGATTTGCAGAAGACCAGTCCTCAGGTGGCTCGCCTCGTGCGCACCGCCGCGGAAGGAGTGGACCGGATTGCCGGTGACATCCGGTCTAGCGATCTGAACGAGATCTTCGGCACGCTGTCCGAATTCGGCCGGCGGCAGCCTGTCGCATTCTTCGGCGGCGCCGTCCTGGCTGGGTTCATACTGGCTCGGTTCCTGAAGAGCGATGCTCCCGCAATGACCAATATCGCGCCGCCCCGCCATCCTAGTCGGGTTTGATGCCACAATCCCGGGGAGGAGCTAGGCGATGACGAATGAAGCGACGGGGAGGCCATCGACGCCTGCCCTCTTCGCGGACGCATTGTCCCAAATGACGAGCTTGTTCGAGACGGAAATCCGTCTCGTACGCACAGAACTGAGTGAGAAGATTTCGGCGGCGTTTCGCGCCATCGCGGTGATGCTGGCGTCTGCGGTGCTTCTGCTGGCGGCTCTGTTCATCATCCTGATCGGCGTCGTCCAACTGCTCATCGCCTTCGGTCTCCCGGCTTGGGGCGCTTACTTCCTGGTCGGGGTCGTAATCGCGGTGATCGGCGGGGTCGCCTTGTATTTCGCATTGAACACCCTCTCGGCTGACAACCTGATGCCGCGGCGGAGCCTCACGCAGCTCGGCAAGGATGCCGAAATCGTCAAGGAGCAAGTGGGATGAGCACGTCCGAGCGGCAGTCCTCAAGCGAGGTAGAGCATGAAGCGGAAGACACGCGCGCTGGGTTGGCCAGCACGCTCGACCAATTGCGCGACAACTTGAAGCCGCAGCACGTCATGGAAGAGGTTGTCGGCAACGCTCGGATCGGCGCCTCCACTCTGGCTGACAGCATTTACGCTCTCGCCAAGGAGAACCCGATTCCCGCGGTTTTGATCGGGGCAGGCGTCGCCATGATCCTCGGCTTGGGGGCGCGCTCCGCTAGCCGAGGGCAGGGCTCGACGCACTACGGCCCAAGCGACCGATTGCCGCCGCCTCGCCAGTTGAGGCAGCCGACGCTTTACGAAAGTGCGAAAGCTGGTCTGGCGTCGGTTGCCGATAGTTTCGGTTCAGCGGCCGGATCCGCGAAGGAGGCTGCAGCAGGTCGCGTAAATGCCGCGCGCGACTATGTAGCCGACACGTCTTCCCACCTGTCGGATAGCATCGGCGATCTTCGCCGGCAGGCGTCCGACACGATCGACAACTACTCAGCGACGGCGCGTGATACCATGAAAAACGCAACCAGAAACCTTCCCCGGTCCCGTAAGCAGGCAGCGTCGCAGCTGTCCGGCATCCTCGAAGAACAGCCCCTCATCCTGGCGGCCTTGGGGGTTGCCGTTGGGGCGGCCCTCGGCGCGGCTTTACCCACCACCGAAACCGAAGACCAATGGATGGGCGGCGCCAGCTCTTCGCTTCGCCACGCCGCGCATGAAGCCGCGGAAAACGAGCTGACCGAACTCAAGGCGGTCGCCAGCCGGACGGCGGACAACCTCAAGCAAAGCGCAAGCGATCACGGGCTATCCGCCGACAATCTGAACGACCTCGTTCGCGATGTGGGGGAACACGCCAAGACTGCGGTCCATGACGTCGGCGGCACCATCGAGTCATCCAAACACAACGGCTGAACCCGATTAGGTCCGGCTTTCACTCGGAACGTCGGGGGCCGATCAGGTCTCCGGCGCCGAATCTCCCTCACAAGTCGCTTGCCAGCCCCTTCACTTCCCAGTCCCCGAAGCGAACGGGCTCCAGGCCGTCCCTGCCGCCAATTTCTGGCGGCGAGACGGGGTTCTCGCGCTCCATCCGGCGCGCGGCAGCTTCCGCCAACGCTCTTTTTGCCGCGCGCTGACGCGCCATGACCACATCATTGTTAGGGGCCAAGCCCGTGCTATCCCGGTCCTGATCCACCACGCTTCCACCACCTTTGCAGCACATGATCCACGAGGATTCGCGGCTCGGCGCCGTTCACCGATATCCTGGAGGCCCGGCGCCCGATGCGAAGATATGATCTGCGGAACCGCTTGCGCAATGGCACTCTCGTTCGACAGGAATGCGGAATCTCGGTCGGGTTGCGGCGAGGACAGCGCTCAGGTTCGATCCCTCGGGCGTGCCGCAGGCTGAACCAAATAAGTTCGTCACGGTTCGTTCCGGTGTGAAGGAACGGAGCGCAAGCATGGATTTCAAATCGCCGGGCCGGAATTCGCGGGCGAAGCTCGGGGCCAAGCCCGTTCCAGCGCCGGTGGAACTGCCTCCGGGTCTCGTGCCACGGCTTGCGGCCGCGATGGTCTTGGCCGAGGTGATCGGAAGCGGCCGCGGGCTCGACGATGCTTTCGCGGCGGCGGCGAAACATCCGAAGCTGGCCCCTATCCCCGAGCGTGACCGTGCCCTCGCGAGATCCATCGTGATCGTGTCGCTGCGCCGCCTTGGCACCATTCGCAAGCTCCTGGCGCAACTGCTGGAGCGGGGATGGCCGCGCAAGAGCGGCAGCCTCGAATGGAGCCTGGTCGTCGCGGCGGCGCAGATCCTGTTTCTGGACGTTCCCGACCACGCGGCCGTCAACTCCTGCGTTCAGGCGGTGAGGCTCGATCCGGCCGCCATGCCCTTCGCGGCTTTGGCCAATGCGGTTGCGCGCAATCTGACGCGGTCGCGAGACAGTCTCGAAAGCGGCGATCCGTTCATCGATACGCCGGGGTGGCTCGCCGCGCGCTGGCGCCGAAACTACGGCGAGGCGGGAGCGGCCTCCATCGCGGCCGCGCATCGGGGAGAAGCACCACTCGATCTGACCGTGAAGGAGGACCCGGCTTCATGGGCCGAAAAGCTTGGGGCAGATCTCCTTTCGACCGGGTCCGTCCGGTTGAGGACACATACGCCCGTACCCGAGTTGCCCGGCTATGCCGAAGGGGCCTGGTGGGTGCAGGACGCCGCGGCAGCTCTGCCGGCGTGCCTCCTGCATGCGGAGGCTGGGGAACGGATCGCCGATCTTTGCGCCGCGCCGGGCGGCAAGACGGCCCAGCTTTGTGCAGCGGGGGCGCAGGTCATCGCGGTCGATCGTTCGGCCGAAAGACTTAAGCGGTTCGCTGTAAACCTCGAGCGCCTCGGGTTCAGCGCGGAAGCCAAGGTAGCCGACGTCGCTGCCTTTCAAGCGGGGCCCTTCGATGCCGTGCTGCTCGATGCTCCCTGTTCGGCGACCGGAACCATGCGGCGGCACCCGGACGTCGGCTGGACCAAGCGCGCGTCCGACATCCCGGTCCTGGCCGCGCTGCAATCCAAGATGCTGGATCGCGCCGCGAGCTTGTTGAGGTCCGGTGGCCGCATGGTCTATTGCGTCTGTTCGATCGAACCGGAGGAGGGAGAGGCGCAAATCGCAGCTCTGCTGCGCCGCAATCCGGACGTATCTCGCTCACCGATCACCGCCGACGAGATCGGCGGGCTGACAGACAGCATCACGGCGTTGGGCGAACTGCGGACCTTGCCGTTCCATCCGGCGCGGCTCGACCCGCCGCTGTTCGGGCTGGACGGGTTCTACGCTGCCCGGCTGGTCAGAAAGACCTGAGCCCGGTCTTCCCGCGAGAAGAGCCGGAAGAGCTCGCGACGACACTCCTGGCCGCCGAAGGCGGCCGCATAGCCCGGCCGCGGATGCCGAGCAGCGCGATACCGGCCAGGAAGGCGACGCTGGGGCGCCAGCAATTCAAAGGCCGGAATGCCTCGCGCCCGCACGGGTCAGCGGTGCCAGCGCGGCCCGGAGTAGGATCGCGGCCAACCCGACCGCCGTCGCCCGAAGCTCCGTCCGTCAACCGCCACGGAACGGGCTTGTCCCGATGCCTCTCCAGATCCTCACACCCACGCCGGACGCCGTAAATCCAGCGTGAGGGGGAACTCGCCTGGCCGCTCCTCGACCGGTAGGTCGACCGCGCCGCCGGTATGCCCGAAAGGCATGAATCGGGACCGCCGGCGCGCTTCCGCCTCGTAGGCATTGACCGGATGCGTGTCGAAGTTCCGGCCGCCGGGGTGAGACACGTGATAGACGCAGCCGCCGAGCGAGCGCCGGCTCCAGCGGTCCACGATGTCGAATGTGAGCGGGGCGTGGACCGGGAGGAGCGGCTGCATGGAGCGGGCCGGCTGCCAGGCCTTGAACCGGACGCCGGCCACGAATTCACCGTCGATGCCGGTCGAGACCAGCGGCATGGCGCGCCCGTTGCAAGTGACGGCATGGCGGCCTGGCGTGGCGCCCGACAGTTTCACCTGCATGCGCTCGACCGAGGCATCGACGTAGCGCGCCGTTCCGCCGATGGCGCCTTCCTCGCCCAGCACATGCCAGGGCTCGAGCGCCTGCCGCACCTCGAGCGTTACGCCGCTCCGCTCCACCGTGCCGCAATGCGGAAAGCGGAACTCGCGCTGCGCCTCGAACCAGACGGGGTCGAAAGCGTAGCCAGCTTCGCGCAAGCCGCTCAGCACTTCGAGGAAGTCGGCCCAGACGAAATGCGGCAGCATGAAGCGGTCGTGCAGCGTCGTGCCCCAGCGCACCAGCTGTCCGCTCAGCGGGTTGCGCCAGAAGGAGACGACGAGCGCCCGCAAGAGTAACTGCTGGGCGAGACTCATGCGAGGGTCCGGCGGCATTTCGAAAGCGCGGAATTCGACGAGGCCGAGGCGGCCCGTGGCGCTGTCCGGCGACCAGAGCTTGTCGATGCAGATCTCGGCCCGGTGCGTGTTACCGGTGACGTCGACGAGGAGGTTGCGGAACAACCGGTCGACCACCCACGGTCGGATCGCCTTCTCGTGCGGGCCCGGCACCTGGCTGAGGCCGATCTCGAGTTCATAGAGCGAATCGTGCCGCGCTTCGTCGACGCGCGGCGCCTGGCTGGTCGGGCCGATATAGGTGCCCGAGAACAGCATCGAGAGCGACGGATGCCTCTGCCAGTGGATGATGATGCTCTTCAGAAGGTCCGGTCGCCGAACGAAGGGCGAGTCGGCGGGCGTGGCGCCGCCAAGCACGACGTGGTTGCCGCCGCCGGTGCCGGTATGGCGGCCGTCGAGCGCGAATTTGTCGGCACCGAGCCGGACCGAACGCGCTTCCTCGTAGACTGCGCGAGTGATGTCGACGGCGTCGTTCCAGCTGGCGGCCGGGTGAACGTTGACCTCGATCACGCCGGGATCGGGGGTCACTTTGATCACCTCCATCCGCGGATCGTATGGCGGCCCATAGCCTTCGACATGAACCGCAAGCCCGAGGTCTCCCGCCGCGCCTTCCACCGTGCCCATCAGTTCGAGATAGTCCTCGAGCCGATCGACCGGCGGTATGAAAACACAGAGCCTGCCGTCGCGCGGCTCGACCGCGAAAGCGGTCCGCACCCCGGCGTCGTCGTGCTCAGGATCCGACATCGGCGGGGTCGACGCCGGCTCGATCTGCGACGCAGTGGCCGCAGCGAGCGGGTCGGGATCGGACAGCGCAGCCCGAGGCTCGGTGGGGTCCTGCGGGGCGACATAGGGGAAGCGCGACGGCGGGATGTAGTCGAGAGAGTCGAGTGGCAGGCGGAAGCCGAGAGGCGAATCGCCAGGCGCCAGAAACAGGTGTTCGCGGCGTGTTCGCCATCGTTCGCTAATCCAATCGTGGCCCCGGCGCCGCACCGGCAGTACGTAGCCGGCCGGCGCCCCGAGACCGCGCTCGAAGACCCGGGCGATGCGGGCGCGCTGTTCGGCCGTTCCGACGGGCGACTTCAAGGCATCGACCTCCCGCGGAAGCGCCGCCTCCTGCATGATCCAGAGGGCCGGGTCTTCGTAGGTCGGCTGAACGTATTCGGGGTCCAAACCCAACCGGTGCGCGACGGCGTTCATCAAGCGCCGCGCGTCCTCCGGCTTGGCATCGCGCGGGCCGTCCTCGCGCGCGATCAGGTCGGGGTTGCGCCAGATGGGTTTGCCGTCGCGGCGCCAATACAGCGAAAAGGCCCAGCGCGGCAGACTTTCGCCGGGATACCATTTGCCTTGGCCGTAGTGCAGGACCCCACCCGGCGCGAAGCGGTCGCGCAGCCTGCGGGTGAGCTTATCGGCAAGCTCGCGCTTGGCGGGCCCGACCGCCTCGAAGTTCCACTCGGGCGCCTCGAAATCGTCGACCGAGACGAAGGTCGGCTCGCCCCCGGTGGTCAGCCGCACGTCATCTGTCGCGAGATCGGCATCGACCCTTTGGCCGAGCGCATCGAGCGCCGCCCAGGCCTCATCCGAGAAGGGTAGCGAAATGCGCGGCTCTTCGGCTACCCGGGTGACTTCCATGCTGTGATGAAACGCGATTTCGCAGGGGTCGACGAGGCCGCTGATCGGGGCTGCCGAGCTGTAATGCGGGGTCGCCGCGAGTGGCAGGTGGCCTTCGCCGCAGAGCAGGCCCGAAGTAGCGTCCAGCCCGACCCAGCCTGCGCCGGGAATATAGGCTTCGGCCCAGGCATGCAGGTCGGTGAAGTCGTGCCGCGTGCCGAGCGGGCCTTCGATCGGGTCGATGTCGGCCTTGAGCTGGATCAGATAGCCCGACACGAAGCGGGCCGCGAGCCCCACATGGCGCAAGATCTGGACCATGAGCCAGGCCGAATCGCGGCACGAGCCCGACTTCACCCTCAGCGTCTGCTCCGGCGTCTGCACGCCCGCCTCCATGCGAACCAGATAGGCGATCTCTTGGGCAAGTCGGGCATTGAGACCGACCAGGAACTCGACCGTGCGGGTTGGCTCGGTCGCCATCGAGGCCAGGAACTCCCGGAGCTTAGGCCCGGCGGGCTCGGCGGTGAGATAGGCTACGAGTTCCGCCCGGCCATGCGCATCATAAGCGAAGGGAAAGATTTCGGCCGAGGGCTCGACGAAGAAGTCGAACGGGTTGATCACCGCCAGGTCTGCGGTAAGGTCGACCTCGACCCGGAACTCCGAGGTCTTTTCAGGGAAGACCAGCCTGGCCAGCCAATTGCCGTGGGGGTCCTGCTGCCAGTTGATGAAGTGCTTTTCCGGCGCGATCTTCAGCGAATAGCTTTGCACCGGAGTGCGGCAATGCGGGGCAGGGCGCAGCCGGACCACCTGGGGCCCGAGCGAAATGGGCCGGTCGTAGCGATAGTCCGTGACGTGGTTTATGGCGGCGCGGATCGGCATTGCGAGTTCCCCGAAAGTCCACCGACAGGCAAGAAAGAGGCCTCGAGCGGGCCAGCCGACGCGCGGGCGGCGGCAGGAAGTGCCCGTCCTCGCGTCAACCCTGTGCGTCGGAGAGGCATATCATGCCCCACCGGCACCGTTTTTGCGAAACTGTTGCCAAGCCGGCCGGGAGTGTCTAAGCAATCCTCGGCGGCGCCTCTGGTGCCGCCTTTTTGCCGGTCCGCCCGTCGGATACGTGTAGCGCGCGCTCGTAGCTCAGCTGGATAGAGCACCAGACTACGAATCTGGGGGTCGGGAGTTCGAATCTCTCCGAGCGCGCCAGTTCGATCACTACTTTCAGCCCCTGATAGACTTTTAATTTCGGTGCTGTTCTGGACGGAAGCAGTGCCGCTGCAGAATGGCAACAGCCGGAACTGATGTGATAAGGCCAACATCCGGCGACACCGCTCAAGGGACTGGTCCGGTGGCGTCACGGCGTTGCCGCGAGGTGAAAAAGGGCTTTTCGATGCGCTTTCATCCCAAGGTGACTGTTGCCATTCCCGTCTACAACGGCTCGAATTACCTCGATCAGGCCATCGAAAGCGCGCTCGGCCAGACATACGACGACATGGAAGTCATCGTCGTCAACGACGGTTCGACGGACAATGGTGCAACCGAGGCCATCGCGCGCCGTTACGAAGGGCGCATCAAGTACATCCATCAGTCCAACCAGGGCGTCGGCGCGGCGATGAACACCGCCATCGCCAATATGACGGGCGACGTTTTCACGTGGCTCAGCCATGACGACATCCACCTGCCCGAGAAGGTTTCCGCCCAGGTCGAGTACTTCAACAAGATCGGAAAAAGGGACGCGATCCTGTTTTCCGACGTCCACCTGATCAACGACGCGGGCGAGATCTGGCACACGTCCAAATGGCCTTACGACAAGTTCGTGAAAGCCCCGATGCTGCCGCTCCTGAATGGGTGCATCAACGGATGTACGCTGTTCGTGCCCGTCCACATCCTGCGTGAGTTCGGCCCTTTCGATGAGACCCTGCGCTTCGTTCAAGATTATGAACTCTGGAACAAGATCCTATCGAGATACGAGTTCTTCCTGCAGCCCACGCCGCTGGTGAAATACCGCGTCCATCCGGGGCAGGACACGCAGAAGCCCGGCGCGATCGTGGAAGGCGACGCAGCCTGGATCCGCATGTTGGACTCCCGCTCCGAAACGGAACGAGTGCAGCTGTTCGGCAGTTCGAAGCGCTTCTATACGCAGATGGCAGAGTTCCTGGACAAAACGCCATACAAAAGGGCGGCAGCGCACGCCCGCGCGCGCGAAATATCCTATGCCCGCGTCTCGATCGTGATTGCCTTCAAAGACGATGTCGCGAGCGTCTTACGCGCTGTAATCAGCGCTCTGGAACAGACTTATCAACCTACAGAGATCATCATCGCCGACGGCGGTCCGGGGGAAGCTAAGGCGCAGCTTGCGGAATTATGCGTGCGAGAATCCAGAATACGCTTCGTCGAACAAGGCGCAATTGGTTTAAACGCCGCACTAGACCGGGCAATCGCGACCGCTACAGGCGAGTATATTGCTTTTCTAGATCCCGGCGCTCCGTTTCTGCCGGACAAGACTGAGCGCCAGCTCCGGGCCATGCAGGATGGCGGCTACGTCGTCTGTTGCGGCTCCGACAGCTCTTCGTTCACGGCGGAATCGAGTGATGATGAACCTCTCGGCGCCGTGGAAGCGGAGCTCCGGAGGGTCTTCTCATCAGAAATCGACATATCCACCGTCATGATCCACCGCTGTGTCGTCAGCGCGGGCCTGTCCTTCTCCCAGCTGTTTTCTTCGCTCGGGTGCACCATGGGCTTGGTCTGGATCGCGCTCCGATACAGGTTTGAAACAATTTTCGGAGCGATGACAGCCGAAACCCTCTCGCGCGCAGCCATGCGCAACACTTCGCAAGCACTTCAAGCAAATCGTGCCTTGCTCCAAGCACTGCAACTAGACCCGTTCCATGCTCAATTGGGAGGGATCTGGGCGCGGCTCGATGCGTGGCTGGAAAGGTCCCTCCATCAGCGATCGGATTGTTTTGTCGAGCAAGCGAAACGGGCGCTATCGGATGGCCTCGTGGAGCAAGCGATGGAGGCTTCTGAACGCGCGCTCGAAATCTTTCCCACTCCGGCAGCTTTAAATGCGCTCGCGCTCGCGCTTGGGTTGTCGGATGACTCACGGTCTGAGGACCTTTTAGATCTGCGCATTCCTAGTGTTTTGATCGCCGATATAGATGTGCACACAGTGGTCGGAGGGGGACAAGTTCTTTTCCGCTATCTGATGGCCAACAATCCAGGGATAAGGTTTTACTATCTTTCCAACGGTCCGGACCTCCGGCTGAAGGCGGCAGGAAAACTTCCCTCGAACGTTCATCCGTTGCTGCTGGTCGCGGCGGACGCCGTCGTGCCGTTCATTCCGGAATGGCCCATATCGGGTATACGGAGCCAATACGCCATTTTGGCTCTGCAGATCGCAGCTTCTTGCGTAGGCCGTCACTTTGAGGGCGTTGACGTCCCTTCTTTTCTTCCGACTGGAGGCTTTCTTCGCGTGGCTTTTCAGCTGTTCGGCGTGACGACGGATCGGATTGTCCTTAGCCTGCAGGGCTGGATCAGCGTGGGATTAAAAAATCAATACGACGCTGCAGCAATTGAGGAAAGCCGCATTGGTTTCGTTGAGGTGGAAACGGAATCGGTCGATGCCGCGGACTTGCTTTTCTCGGTTTCGGACCTTCACGAGGCTGAAACCCGACAGCGTTTCGATCGGCCCGCAAAAGTCATCGATATGCACAACGTTCTCGAACGACCTGTCGTCAGAGGAGAGGATGAGACGCTTCCTGCAAAGCCGGACCTCTGGTTCGTGGGAAGGCTTGATCGCAACAAGGGTCCCGATCTGTTTGTAGACATCGCCTCACGGCTGCCGCGCCACCTATTTGGCGAGTGCTTCGTGGCAGGGCCGGACCTTCCCTTGCCGGACGGTGTGCGCACCTGTGCCGGCGTGTTGCTCGATCAGGCACGCTGCCAAGGCATTGGCCTCCGTTATGAGGGCACCTTGTCGCCAGCTGAGCTGCGAAACCGCGTGTTCAACGGTAGATCGGTCGTGCTTATTCCATCACGGTCTGACACTTTCAACCTCGCCGCAGTTGAGGCGGTGACAAGTGGAACTCCGGTTCTTTTGTCGGAAGCAGCGGGCGCCGCATCGTTCCTGAGAGCCGCGCACCCCGATTTGCCTCTCCTGACCATGAGTCCGGGCGACATCGAGACGGCCGTCGCGAAGCTTTCGGATTTTCTGGCCGACTATCCGCAAAGTGCGGTGCGCTTTCGAGAGGCCGTGCGCACCATGGAGTGGCCCGCCGTCGAACGCAACTTCATGATTCCGATGTATGCGACCAAGCGCTCGGATCACGCGAAGGGCCAGGAGAGAGATCGGTGGAGAATACCGTCGCCTTACGTCAAACTTAGGCCCGACCCGCGGCAGCGGTTACCCCCGACGAGATGGGACATGTCCGATCCTCGGCTTACCATTATCGTTCCGACCTATTGCCGACCTGAGTGGCTGATTAATTGCCTCGCCAGCCTCGCGCAGGAGCGCCCCTCCCACACCTGTGTCCTCGTCATCGACGACGGTTCTCCACCCGAGATGCAGATTCCAGCCATCGTGGCGAGGTACGCGCCCTTCGCGCGGGTCATCTCCACGGAAAATCGAGGGGAGGCGAACGCGGTAAATCTCGGGATTTCACGGGCGGAAACCCCATACGTCATGATCCTTAGCGACGATGACGTGGTCGACGGGTCGTGGCCCGCTCGGGCGTTGCAGGAACTGGAGAACAACGCGGCAGTCCTTGCCTACCCGAACTGGGCGATTATCGACGAGTCCGGTAGTGTGCTGGAGGAGCATCACCTCGTCGATTGCACCCTGGATCGCCTCGTCGGTGATCATTGGTGCCTTCCCGGCCCTGGCTCGATCTTCCGCCGCGACGACGCCGTGGCCATTGGGGGCCGGAACGGCACCATTCGCTTCGTGAGCGACTACGATTTCTGGTTGCGCCTCTCCGCTCGCGGGCCGTTTGTACATGTCCCTGTTACGGGGGCTTACTGGCGCTACCATGGCGCGAACGCCACCCTTGCCAAGGACCGTCGTCTGGCTGACGAGCACGTCCAAATCATCGCGGCGGACCTCAGGAGGAGGAGAAGAGCGGGTGCGGCTCTGCCTCGTGCAACAGCTCGGCGGGCGTCCGCGACGGCTCACCTCGCCGCCGGCGTCATCCTGTCACGCGGCTCTAATACGATGATACGGCAGCTTCACTTCCTTCACGCTTTCCTCCTCTCCCCGTCCACCACGGCGCGGCTCCCCGCGAATCTTCTGAGCTACTCGCCTTTCTATCCACGCTGGCTTCAAAAGACGGTACGTCGTTTGACAGCGAACACCTGGACAACAGGCTGGCTCGCGGTCGCCGACGCGAACCCGACCTTCATGCCGGAGCGAAGTGCTATGACATTAGACCGGCTCAAGGCCAAGATACCTCAACCGATCAAAGCAAGGCTGCGGCGTATGCTGGAGTCTGCATCGACCATTACCCAGGCGCTAACCGACCCGGCTCTACAGCCGGAAGCAAAGCTGCGGAGCGAGCCCAGCGGGGCGGCGGCCACCTATTCGGTGCCGGAGCCGCGCGAAGCGGCAACGCCCCGTCTCGATCTGGTTCCGACGGAGCAGCTTGCCTCCGAATTTGCCGCGCGCATCCGCGACATACCCGGAAACCAGTTCCACAACATCTTCGATGAGGCCGGATATCACCTCCTTAGGAAGCATTTCTATGTGCCCCTGCCTGAGCTGGCCGACATAAAGCCTGGCGCCTGGACCACCCCCTCGAACCTTGCGGGCTTGGACATGAACGAGGGCGCAGCCTTCGAACTCATGGATATAATCCTGCCGCCTTTCCTGGCCGAGTTCCGCGCCCGGTTTCCGATCGAGGCAAGCCCGGACCATGATGGGTTTCATCTCATCAACGGCTCGTACATGGCCGTGGATGCCCATCTACTTTACGGTCTGGTGAGGCATGCCAAACCTAGGCGAATCATCGAGATAGGCAATGGCGCATCGACCATGGTGGCTGTGGCTGCCGCTGAAACGAATCGGGCGGCGGGGCACCCCGCCGAAGTAATCTCGATCGATCCATATCCATCGCAGCTTTTCGCCAACGGCTATCCCGGACTGGACAAATTGATCGTGAAGCCCGTTCAGGATGTGCCAAACTCGTTGTTCGAAAGCCTCGGGGATAACGACATTCTGTTCATCGATTCCAGCCATGT
>JBBPYT010000123.1:0-2394 GCA_038199665.1 Hyphomicrobiales bacterium | reverse complement strand
TGTTGTGCTACGTCTTGGCCAAAGAGAGGAACTTCGGCCAGACGTTAAGGAAATCGAAGTCACCCATTCTGCTTGTCTCGGCCGAAGCGAACCCTCGATATTTCGAGCATTTGCTGTTGCGGATCTTGAGATCCATGCCGCCGTTGATCTTGCATGACGGTCGCGAGGCGCCGCGGTTCACTGTCAGCGTGGGCATCGCGGCAGCATCGCCGAACGAGACGTGGCAGGGCCTGCTGCACCGGGCCGACATGGCGTTGTACGACGCCAAAGCCGACGGACGCGACCGGATGGAGAAGGCGCAGCCACCCGGATGAGATCTTGGCCCATGGGCCAACGCGATTGCAGATCCGCGGCGGGCGTTCCGCGTGCTCTGCCTATTCCTCGACATCCTTTGGGAGCCCGGCGGATAGTCGTTCCCGCGCCTTGGAGTTGGACAGCTTGCCGGCGGCGACCTGCTGCGCGAGATCGTCTCCGAGCTTCAGGAAGGCCTTGAGGCGAGGCTCCTCCCCACTGATCTGCCCCACTGCGTACCTCGCCTGAATACAACCCCACGCATCTGGGAAGCGGGCGTTCTCGGACAGGCAAACCCGGACAGAACTGGCAAGTGGATCTTCACCTGGAGGAGTAGTGGCACAGCCCGCAAGTATCGTGGCCAGCAGTACGGGGAATAACCTTGAGAGATTGGGCATCGTCAATTTTCCGTTGAGAAATGGGATCAGCCTGCCTTCTTGCTCTCTGTCTTTTTCGGCGCAGGCCCCTTTCCGCTCTTCTTCGATTTGGACGGGGCCGCAGGCTTCGCCGGGGCATCGAGGTCCTCGGTGCCGGCCGGCTTCTTTGAGCCAATCCTCGGCGCACCTCCGGGCCCGATGCTCTTCCGCAGGGCCTCCATGAGGTCGACGACATTACTGGGGCTCGCGGATAATGCGGCCGACCTGACCGTTGTGCCGCTCTGTTTCGCCTTCACCAATTCGACAACCGCGTCCTCGTAGCGATCCTTGAACTCGATCGGATCGAAGTGGCCGGCTTTGCGGTCGATGATGACATGCGCCAGGTCCTTCATCTCGTCGGGTAGCGCCACCTCAGGAATTGCGTCGAAATAGGCCTTTGCGTCCCGGACCTCGTACCCATACCGCAGTACGGTGCCGAGCAAGCCGCGATCGAATGGCTCGAGCATGATGATGCGTTCGCGGCGTGAGATCACGACACGGCCGACCCCCACAACGTCGGCATCGCGCATCGCCTCCCGGATCACGGCGAACGCCTCCTGGGCGACCTTGTCCTCGGGAGTGATGTAATAGGGCGCTTCCATGTAGCGCGGATCGATCTCCGACCTTGGGACGAACTTCTCGATTTCGATAGTTCGCGAGCTTTCGATCTTGACCGCTTCGAGGTCCTGGTCCTCGATCAGGACGTACTCGTTCTTGGCCACCGCATAGCCCTTGACCTGGTCTTCGCTGCCGACCTCCTCATCCGTCTCAGGGTCGATGTAGATGCGCTTGACCTTGTTGCCCGTCTTGCGGTTGATCGTATTGAAGGAGATGCGCTCCGACGTGCTTGACGCCGGGTAGAGCGCGACCGCACAGGAAACCAGCGACAGCTTGAGATAGCCCTTCCAATTCGCTCTCGGCGCCATGATGACCCACCTACGCAAAGCAACACGCACGCCGTCAGGTGCATCCGCAGAGGCGACCTGACGTGGCCGGGGGCAATCCCGAGCCGGCTAATGTCCCGGACCTTACAGCCGTATTCATTTACGGTCGGTTGCGGAGACTCAGTCGGCGGCAGGTAGCGAATCGCCTGAAGGAGCTTGGTGGGAAGCTGACCCGTGGCGCGCTGAGCGCAACAACAATCGTCTTGTCCTCTGCGTCGGCGGGCGACTGCCTGGACGCGCTTGGCCGCCTGAACCTCCCCTTCCCCGCTGTACGTGGGCGAGTGGTTTCCGAGGGCGCCTTCATGCGCCGGATCGGGAGCCTAGCCGACCAGCCCGAGCGCGGCAAGGGACCGTACGCCTTGGAGGACGTGGCGCGACTGTCGGGTCTGTCCGTTGAGGCCTGTCTGAGCTTAACCACGTTCGACGTCTTGTCGTCCGCCGGTGGTTTCTATGCCTATCAGGATCTGGCGGCTGCCAAGCAGGCGGCGCAACTGGTTCAGCAGGATGTGTCGATGCTGTCCATCATCCGAGCGGCCGGCGAACTCGGTGCACGGGGGCTCCGCCTTTCTCAGGTTCGCCTTGTCGAGGCGCCGTGGGGTGGGATCGTTCAGCAGATCGGTGGCACGATGGCCAGCGCCTGCTCCGGGGTGAACCGGTCCGCCCTCATCGCCTGCCGCAGATTCACGCCATCCACAAACTCCATGAGCAGAAAGTAGAACCCGCCAGCCTGACCGAAGTCATAG
>JBBPYT010000122.1:0-5506 GCA_038199665.1 Hyphomicrobiales bacterium | reverse complement strand
GTTCATCGTGGCCGATACGCCCGGCCACGAGCAATTCACCCGCAACATGGCGACGGGAGCCTCGAACGCCGACCTCGCCATCCTGCTCGTCGATGCCCGCAAGGGCCTGCTGACCCAAACGCGGCGCCACGCCTATATCGTGTCGCTGCTCGGCATCCGGAACGTCGTTCTGGCGGTCAACAAGATCGACCTCGTGGATTTCGACAGCCACGTGTTCGCGGAGATCGTGCACGGCTTCGAGGCCTTCGCGGCCCAACTGAATTTTAAGACAGTTACCCCGATCCCGGTATCGGCCCGCTACGGCGACAACCTGTCCGATCACTCGACCCGCATGCCCTGGTACAACGGGCCGACGCTGGTGGGCTTCCTCGAAACCGTCGATGTCGAAGACGACCGGGCCCACAAGCCCTTCAGGCTGCCGGTGCAGTGGGTCAACCGGCCCGACCTCGATTTCCGCGGCTACTGCGGCACGGTCGCGAGCGGCACGGTACAGCCCGGCGACGACATCATCGTGGCGGGTTCCGGTCGCACGAGCGTGGTGGACCGCGTGATCGGACCGAGCGGCGACGTGCCACTGGCTTCGGCCGGCGAAGCCGTGACCCTTACCCTGCGCGACGAACTCGACATCGCCCGCGGCGATATGCTGGCCGACCCGAAGCACCGGCCGCCGGTAGCCGACCAGTTCGCCGCCCACATCATCTGGATGAGCGAGGATCGGCTCCTGCCGGGCCGTTCCTACCTCATGAAGATCGCGTCCAGGCTCGTGCCCGTGACCGTGACCGACCTCAAGCACCGGGTCGACGTCAACAACTTCGACCACAGCGCCGCCAAGACCCTGGGGCTGAACGAGATCGGCTTCTGCAATATCGCGGCTTCGGCCCCGATCGCCTTCGACAGCTATGGCGACAACCACGACACGGGCGCCTTCATCCTGATCGACCGCGCGACCAACGCCACGGCCGGAGCGGGCCTCATCGATTTTGCGCTGCGGCGCGCTACCAACATCCATCACCAGGATATCACGGTTACGAAGAGCGCCAGGGCGCAGCTCAAGCACCAGAAACCCGCCATCCTGTGGTTCACCGGCCTTTCGGGCGCTGGCAAATCGACGATCGCCAATATCGTCGAAGCCAAGCTTCACGCCCGCGGCGTGCACACGCTGATGCTCGACGGCGACAACGTTCGCCACGGCCTCAACAAGGACCTCGGCTTCACCGATGCAGACCGGGTCGAGAACATCCGCCGCGTCGCCGAGGTGGCCAAGCTGATGGTGGAAGCCGGCATCCTGGTGCTCTGCTCCTTCATCTCGCCCTTCCAGGCGGAACGGCGAATGGTGCGGGCGTTGGTCGAGCCCGACGAGTTCCTGGAAGTCTTCGTCGATGCACCGATCGAGGCCTGCATCGCGCGCGACCCGAAGGGGCTCTACAAGCGGGCGCTGGCGGGCGAGATCCGCAATTTCACCGGCATCGACCAGGTCTACGAGCGGCCGGACGATGCCGAGGTCGTGCTCGATTCGAGCGGCGACACGCCGGAGATTCTAGCCGACCGGGTCATCACGGCGCTCGAAGATCGCGGCATTGTGCAAAAATTCTGACATAAGGACACCGCGGCGTCACATCCGCGCCATCGCTGCAGTGCAACACAGCCCCGACAGTCGCAGATGCCCGGCATATGCCAGCGATGCCGACCAGGCTTTGAACTGCTTTGAACAGCTTTAAACAGTATTTTAACGCGGGTTTAGGCTTAATGAGCTTTATCCACCCGGAGACCCCCATGAACCGCCGTACCGTCGTCGTGGTCGAAGACGAACCTCTGGTTCGCCTCAACGCGACCAGTATGTTCGAAGAAGCCGGGATCGACGTCGTCGAATTCTCCAACGGCGACGACGCGATCAACTACGTTCGGGACCATAAGCAGGACGTCGCTGCCATCTTCACCGACGTTTATCTGCCGGGCGAGACCGACGGCCTGGAATTGGCCGGCATCGTGTCGGAAGTCTGCCCCGACATCGCGGTTATGGTCACCTCTGGACAGATCGTGCAGCGCCCGGACGATCTTCACCCGCAGGTCCGCTACGTGTCGAAGCCCTGGATGCCGCTCGACGTGCTGGCCGCCATGCGGGACGCGCTCAAAGCGGCGTGAGCGCGAGAGCGATGTTTTCAACCACCTCCTGGTTCCAATCTGCGCGGAGTCTCCCGGCCCGGTATGCTGAGCCGCGCTGGCGAGGCCGGTATGATGCCGTCGGCGGCCGCGTGTGGTGGTAGGAAGACGTTTGCACAACGAGGCTTATCAAGATGGATGCCGGTGAGTTGCGGGCCATGCAGGCCCCCCACAAGGAAAAATACAAGGGCGAGCCGAAAGCGGCGCTGATCACCCTCAAGGCCCGCGGCGAGTTCGACGACACGGCGATCGCCTGCAGGGTCGAAACCGGCCGGGCGATCGCGATGGCGGGTCTGCACCCGGCGACCGGCGGCTCGGGTGCGGAGCTGTGTTCGGGGGACATGCTGCTCGAAGCGCTCGTCGCCTGCGCGGGCGTGACGTTGAAGGCGGTCGCGACCGCACTCGAGATCCCGATCCGGCGCGGCACCGTGAAGGTCGAAGGCGACCTCGACTTTCGCGGCACGCTCGGCGTCAGCAAGGAAGCGCCGGTCGGCTTCCGGGCCATTCGTCTCGCTTTCGAGCTGGACAGCGACGCCCCGCGGGACAAGCTCGACACCCTGCTGAAGCTGACCGAGCGCTATTGCGTGGTCTTCCAAACGCTCAATACGCGGCCGGAGCTCAAGGTGGAGATGAGCAGGGCGTAGTCTCCGTCGCCCCGTCATGCTCTTGTTCGATCCGGCACAGCAGATCGGCACAGCGTGCTCGATCAGGCGCCGCATCGCTCCGCTGCGGATACAATGCATCAGGACGGAGCGTTCGGTGTAGAAGACGTTCTGCCCTCCGGGCGGGAGCCGCCTTGGCTCGGCCCCGCTTCCTTCGACCCGCCAGGCACTCGACCGTAGCATCCTCATGCAGCCTGTCATTTCTGTCTCGAACCTCTCCAAAGTTTACGCGAGTGGATTTCAGGCTCTCAAACCAGTGGACCTGGACATTATGCGCGGCGAGATCTTCGCCCTGCTGGGCCCCAACGGCGCCGGGAAGACGACGCTGATCAGCATCATCTGCGGGATCGTCAGGTCGACGACCGGCAGGGTGCTGGCGGACGGACACGACATCGTCACCGACTTCCGCGCAGCGCGGTCGAAGATCGGCCTCGTCCCCCAGGAGCTGACCACCGACGCTTTCGAAACCGTGTGGGCGACCGTCAGCTTCAGCCGTGGCCTTTTCGGCAAGTCGGCGAACCCTGCCCATATCGAGAAGGTGCTCAAGGAGCTTTCCCTTTGGGACAAGAGGGACAGCAAGATCAGAACCCTGTCGGGGGGCATGAAGCGGCGGGTCCTGATCGCCAAGGCTCTTTCTCACGAGCCGCAGATTCTATTCCTGGACGAGCCGACGGCCGGCGTCGACGTGGAGCTGCGACGAGATATGTGGCGGCTCGTCAGCAGCCTGCGCGCGGCCGGCGTGACCATCATCTTGACCACACACTACATCGACGAAGCCGAGGAGATGGCCGACAGAATCGGCGTCATGAACCATGGCGAGATCATCCTGGTGGAGAAGAAAGCCGAATTGATGCACAAGCTCGGTCGCAAGCGGCTGACGCTACAACTTCAAACCAGGCTGGACAGCATCCCCGCCGACCTGGCCGATCACCCGCTGGAACTCTCGCCCGGCGGCGACGAACTCACCTACACCTACGAGCCCGAAGGCGAGCGAACCGGCATCCTGGTCCTGCTCAAGCAACTCGGCGAAGCCGGAATCAGATTCAAGGATCTGCATACGAGCCAGAGCTCGCTCGAAGAAATCTTCGTCAGTCTGGTGAAGGAACGACCATGAACGTTCATGCCGTCCGGGCGATCTACGCGTTCGAGATGGCGCGCACGTGGCGCACCCTGCTTCAGAGCGTTGTCTCGCCGGTCATCTCGACATCCTTGTATTTCGTGGTCTTCGGCGCCGCGATAGGCTCGCGCATCCAGCAGGTCGACGGAGTGAGCTACGGCGCCTTCATCGTGCCGGGCCTGATCATGCTGTCGTTGTTGACACAGAGCATTTCCAACGCGTCGTTCGGCATCTACTTCCCGCGCTTTACGGGGGCAATCTACGAGATCCTGTCGGCCCCCATCTCTCCGGTCGAGATCGTGCTGGGCTATGTCGGAGCGGCCGCCACGAAATCGGCGATTCTCGGCCTGATCATCCTGGCGACGGCGGGCCTGTTCGTGCCGCTGCAAGTCAACCATCCCGTCTGGATGGTCGTGTTCCTGAGTCTGACCGCCGTGACCTTCAGCCTGTTCGGCTTCATCATCGGCATCTGGGCCGACGGATTCGAGAAGCTGCAAGTCGTGCCGCTGCTCGTCGTCACGCCCCTGACCTTTCTTGGCGGGAGCTTCTATTCGATCAACATGCTGCCGCGCGCGTGGCAGACCGTCGCCTTGTTCAATCCGGTGATCTATCTGGTCAGCGGGTTCCGGTGGAGCTTCTACGACAAGGGCGACGTCAGCGTGGGGGTGAGCCTCGGAATGACCTTGGTGGTTCTCGCCCTATGCGCGGCGATCGTGGGCTGGATCTTCAAGACGGGATACCGGCTCAAGGCTTGACCGCCCACGTTCCCTGTCGCCGACAGCCGGCGCCGAAGCGCGAGTGCGTGGCGCCGGTTGCTACGGCGAGTTGGCAAACAAGGATCAGACCTTCGACGATTCCTCCGTCGCGTGTGCGTCCGGCGGCACCAGGGCCCGCAGCTCGCCGGTGAGGTCGTGCAGGCTCACGCTCTTGCTCAGTACGCGGTCGGCCTCGCGCAGCTGCTCGCGATCCTTTGCCGAGATATCGCGCGCACTGAACACCAGGACGGGGATGTGCTCGCAGCCGGGCTTTTCACGCAACGCATGCAGGAAAGCGAAACCGTCCATCACCGGCATGGTGAGGTCGAGCAGGATGGCGCGTGGCGGCCCATGCATGACCTTGGCGAGCGCTTGCTGGCCGTCGCCCGCCTCCTGAACGGTCCAGCCGCTTCGCTCCAGAACCGTTCGCAGCCTGTGCCGAACGTCGGGGTCGTCGTCGACCACCAGCACGTCGCCTTCCGCTTGGCGCAAGCGATCCATGACCTGTTTGAGCTTGTCCCAATTCACCGGTTTGTTGACGTGGTCGGCGGCTCCCAGTGCGGCACTCAGGCCCTTTTCATCCACGAAAGTCACCATGATCACCGGAATCTTGGCGAGGTCCGGATCCTCCTTCAACGCGCTCAGCACCGACCATCCGTCCATCTGGGGCATCATGACATCGAGCAGGATCGCCCGGGGACGAACCATGCGTGCGAGTTCCAGCCCCTTCGGCCCATCGGGCGCGGTGCGGGCCGCAAAACCCTGCCGTTCGAGGAACCGTGCCATGAGATCGCGCTGGGCCGGGTCGTCGT
>JBBPYT010000121.1:0-11969 GCA_038199665.1 Hyphomicrobiales bacterium | reverse complement strand
CGCCAGCCCGGCCTCGAGCTGTTCGAGGTCGTCGGCGTAGAGGCGCGACAGCCCAAGCGATGCCGCGAGTAGCCCTGGGGCTTCCTGAGAGAGATCGAGGCGGGCGGTGTCGGCACCACGGATAATGAGGGCCAAGCGTTGTAGCGGCTCAGTTGAAAGCCCCAGCTCGTCGATCAGCGTATCGAAGGTGCAGCGGTCCCCGCGGTGGCTCCAGAACACACCTTCGATGTCGAAGGGCACACCGCCGAAGCGTTCGGAGACGGCCTCGACCTCGGCCGGAGCCACGAACAGGAACACGGCCGACGGGTCGACGAAACGGCGGATGAGCCAGGGGCAGGCAATACGGTCCACCTTGGGCCGGGCTCGGGTCACCCATAGGGTGCGACCCGCCTTGTCCCGCGCCGGCAACTTCGCTTCGGGGACCGTGGGCAGACCCGCCTTGCCCCAGGCCTCGTGACCACCTTCGAAGGTGTCCGCCGACGCACCTGCGTGCCGCAGCCAGGCGGCCACGCCCTGGCTCAGCTTTCGGCCCTTCTGGCAGATCACCACCGCCGCGCGGCCCGCCAACTCTGGTGCCCAATCAGCGACCGAAGCATGGTCTCGCCGGATCGCGCCCGGAATCAGGCGCGGGTCAGCTGCCCAATCTTGGTCCGAGCGGACGTCGAGGAGAGCCGGGCACTTGGGCGTGCCGACGAGGCGAGCGAGCCTTTCGATGGAGATGGCGTTGATTGACGGCATGCTGCGCCCTTGCTGAAAAGCTGGACGCGATTCTTCGGCATGGCGCCTCGTGGGGAGATCGCTTCCCCATGGCGCTACCTAAACCGACCTTGGCTTGCGGGTCAATGGGGCGCCGAGCGTTCATGCTTGTATCCATGCAGGCGCGAAGGCGCGACAAGAACCGGACCGAAAATCGCTCGGCCATCTCCAGGGCGAGTTCGGTCGCTAATGAGGCTTCTGATCCCATGGCCCCATTCGGTGTTCAGCGATTTGACCGCCTTCGGAGCGAAGGTGGCTGCAACGGCGGCTGAGCGGCTACGACCCGGTCCGAGCCTCCCGCTGGATCATGAGCTGATCATGCGGGCGAGCGCAGGTCCGGCGTCGGTGCCCGCGCCCTTGGTAAAATCTTTCCGGCGCGAATCGACGCGTCAAGCGCACGCGCCTCCCCTCGGTGCACAATAATTTGTCAGTTCCATCCATCCAATCGGCTTCGTGCTGCGCAAATATGTCTACAAGCACAGATTGAAAAGAAGGTATCCCTAAACTAATATTAAAATTATGCAGATTATATTGTCATTGCGCTATCGATCGATTGTAATACCTCAACGTAATGAGAAATATGAAGTTTTTTATAATAGTCTCGTTGTCCTATGCAAGAGCTAAGCCAGATAGGACCTGCATGAACCTCCAGGCGCAATTCGACTCCAGCACCAACTCGGCACCGTCATGGTTCAAGGCCACGGTGAACAAGGTGCTCGGCCTGCTGAACTCGGTGTTCACCAACGACGTTACGAGCACGTTGGCGTTCGGCTGGGGGGAAGAACATGGCAGTCCGATCAACGACCCGTCGAGCGCTGCGGCAAGCCAGGCCTCCGGCAGCTTCGAGAGCTACAACACGCTCAAACAGGGCCTCGCGAATTCCCCGGCACACTTGGCCCAGAACGCGGCTGCCGCCATGCCGCAGCAGGATCCCACTTCGGGCGGCCAGTTCTTCGTGTCGAGTGCTCTGCAAAAGTCGATGGGCCTGGCGAACCCCCATACGACCGAAGTGGATGGCTATGTCGGGGTGAACGCCGGTCTTGACTGGTCGACTGACCAGAACTTGATCGGACATGGCCAATACGATCTGGTCGGAGCCCTTGAACACGAGATCACAGAAATTCTGGGGCGAACCGGTTCCCTGTCCTATGGCCAAGGTCGCGGCCTCTATGCTCCGATGGATCTGTTTCGCTATTCCGCACCGGGGCAGCGCGACCTGACGCCCGGAGCCGGCAACTTCTCGGTGCTGGGCAAGCGCATGCTGCAGCCCTTCAACAATCCGACCCAGGGCGGCGACGTCGCCGACTGGCTGCCGTCTGTCCAAGGAGATTTCTTCGGGAGCAGCTACGACGGAATGGCCAGCTTGATGACACCCGTCGACCTCACCGTCATGCGGGCTCTGGGCTACCGGACGGCGCAGGGCGTTCAACTCGGTCCCGTGAACGTGGCAGACACGAATTCGGTGTCTTCGGGCGTCACCTTTACCGGGCATGCTGGCATGCGCCTGACGGGCACTGTGTCCAATCCGACATCGCAGGTGGATGTCTATGCGGGCAAGCGCTATCTCGGCGAAGCTCAGGTCGACGATCAGGGATTTTGGTCGCTTGATGCGAAGCTCTCTCGCGGCAAGCAGGGACAGATCACCGCTGTTATGACTGATGCGACCGGAGGGACCAGCATCGCAGAGGGCTCCTTCAACATCAAAGCGGGACTGAGGGGTCAGCCCTACGCCATCGAAGAGGACATCCACGACGGCGCCGACAACCTCACCGGACAGACCTTCAGCCACCGTGACGGCAGCCTTTATCTGCGGGACACGGTGACGACGCGGCCCAACGGGGATGCGGTTTTCAACTACAGCGGCGGCAGCTATTTCGAGGACAAGCCCTATACGGAGGAGATCAAAGCGACAGACGCAACGGGCGCCGTCACGAGCCAGACGACCTATAACGCTTTTGGCGCGGAGTCGTCGCTCAGCGGTCAATCCGCCCAGGACAATTATGCTTTCATCATGGGCGAGGGCGAGAAGGCGTTCGTATTCACCGAGCATCCGGGACAAGCGATCGTTTCGAGTTTCGCCGTCTCGGGTGACGCACACGACACCCTCAGTCTGCCGTCGTCGGAGTTCGCATCGCTTGCAGCGGTGCTGCACAACACCCACAATGTCGGCGGTGACGCGGTTATCGCCATGACACCGACGGACTCGATCACCATCCAAGGGGTCACAAAAGCTCAGTTGCGGACGCACCCGGGCGATTTTTCGCTGCACGGCTGATATCGACCAACAGGTCCCTCAGCAGTTTCGGGTTGCGTAGAACCGGCTCTCTTAACTCACGGTGCGGGCGGCAAATGCGTGAGGCTCGGCCCCGCCATTCCGGTTGTCGCAGGATTTGAGCGCCCGGCCCGTATGACGATGCAGCGATTTCAGCCCTTCCAAAAAGCTTGGCAGCGATGAGGAGTCGCTCCGTCGGTGCGGTCTGCCCAGCCTGCTGCAAAGCCCGGTCGAGGCTACCGATCAGCCGATCGACCTCGTCGAGGAAGTTGTAATGCACCATCGAGACACGCACGCCGCCGCTGTCGTTCGCCGGACCGAGGCGCTCGACAAGACGGCGAGAGTGAAAATCCCCGAAGCGAACAGGTTGGGCGACACATTGAGGGAACATGAGCGGATCGGTGACCGCCTGGCCGCCCGCGATCCCTCGGGCGCGGAAGCTTCGATGAAACGGCACATCCAGGCTGCCGCCAAACGATACGGCATCAGCATCGGCTGAATTGCCCGCACTGCGAGGCGAGCCAGTGCTCAGTCCTGGGCCATGCGGGCAAGCTGTTCCGCCGTGTCCGGCGCGTTCATGACTTGCGCGGCGGCCTGGGCGGTCAGTCCGCTGCTGTCGCGCGCCTCGGCATCGGCACCACGAGCCAGCAGCAGGTCGACGATCTCGGTGCGGTTGAACATGGCCGCCACCATCAGCGCCGTCTTTCCGTCGTGGCCGCTGCCGTTGACGTCTGCACCGCCCTCGAGGAGCAGATGCACCATGCTAAGGTCGCCCTTGAAGGCTGCGGCGGCCAGCGGGGTCTGTCCGCGATCGTTGGCCAGTTCGGGGTCGCCACCGTGGTCGAGCAGCAGTTTGGCCAGATCGCCATGACCGTGATAGCTGGCCAGCATCAAGAGGCTGTCGCCCTTGTCGTTGCGCAGGTTCGGCGGCAGCCCCATGTCGAGAAATTCAGCCATTTCCCCGGCATGACCGGCCCGGACATGCTGGAAGACCCGCCGCGCGAAGGCGAGCGTATCCTCGTCCAGTGCGAGCGGCGCGCTCGGAACTTCGGTCTGCATGCGGAGGTCCCCAGTCTGGCCGAGAAGAAGGCACGAAAGTCTAAGTTAGATCAGGCCCGCGCCGATACCAGCCTCGAAATGACCGAGCCTGCCACGTTTTCGACGCAGCCGGGAAGATCGGCTATGATGGCGCGCCGCCCGACTCAGGCTGCCGCCCGAGTGAATCAGACCTGACGTGCCCGACGTCAGGCTGGTCGGAGCAAATCTCCTCCACGTGAGTGCCTCGTTGCGGACAACCCTCTCCAACGCCCCCCTCCTTAGGGTTCGCGACCTCTCCGTCGCCTTCACTCAGGGGGGGCGTGCAACGCCGGCGGTCGACGGAGTGTCCTTCACGCTCGAGCGGGGCCATACCCTCGCGCTTGTCGGCGAATCGGGGTCCGGCAAGTCCGTGACCGCCCTGTCGATCGCGCGCCTTCTGGGAACTTCCGGCGCGGACATCCTCGGTGGAGAGATCCTGTTCAAAGGGCAAGACCTGCTCCGTGCCGATGAAAGCGCCATGCGGGCGATCCGGGGCGAAGCCATCACTATGGTGTTCCAGGAACCCATGACGTCGCTTAACCCGCTGCACAGCATCGAGCGGCAGGTCGGGGAGGTGCTGCTGCTGCATGGCATGCGGGGCGCGGCCAAGCTACGAGCACGCGTGATCGAACTGCTCGAAGAGGTCGGCATCCCGGATCCGTCCGCCCGGCTCGGCGCCTATCCGCATCAATTGTCGGGCGGGCAACGCCAGCGCGTCATGATCGCCATGGCGTTGGCCAATCGGCCCGATCTGCTGATCGCCGACGAGCCGACCACGGCCCTCGACGTCACGGTGCAGGCCCAAATCCTCCGTCTGCTGAAGGATCTGCAAAGCAAGCTCGGCATGGCCATGCTGTTCATCACCCACGATCTCGGGATCGTGCGACGGATCGCCGACGACGTGGCGGTGATGCAGCGCGGCAAGATCGTCGAGGCGGGCCCCGTCGCGCAGATTTTCGCCCGGCCTCGGCATGCCTATACCCAGATGCTGCTTGCGGCCGAGCCGAAAGGAGCGCCTCCATCCGCGAATCTTGCCGCGAAGCCGATCGTCACCGCCGATAACCTCAAGGTCTGGTTTCCGATCAAGCGCGGTTTCCTGCGCCGCACGGTCGGGCACGTAAAGGCTGTCGACGGCGTTTCGGTTTCGGTCCGGGAAGGGGAGACCGTGGGGGTCGTCGGCGAGTCGGGCTCGGGCAAGACCACGCTGGGCCTGGCCATCCTGCGCCTGATCCGCTCGCAGGGTCCGGTGACCTATCTGGGCCGGCGCATCGACGGGCTCGACTCGGCCGCCATGCGACCGCTGCGGCGCGACTTGCAGGTGGTCTTCCAGGATCCTTACGGCTCGCTCTCGCCGCGCCTTTCGGTGGCCGACATCGTCGAGGAAGGCCTGACCGTGCAACGCCGGCTGCCCTATGCCGAGCGGCGGGAGATCGTGGCCCGGGCGCTCGCCGATACCGGCCTCGATCCGGCCGCCATGGACCGCTACCCGCACGAATTCTCCGGCGGCCAGCGCCAGCGCATCGCCATCGCGCGCGCCATCGCGCTCGAACCCAAATTCGTCGTGCTCGACGAGCCGACTTCGGCGCTCGACATGTCGGTGCAGGCGCAGATCGTCGACCTTTTGCGCGATCTGCAGAGGCGGCGTGGGCTGGCCTACCTGTTCATCAGCCATGACCTGAAGGTGGTACGGGCACTCGCAGCCGAAATCATCGTCATGCGGCACGGCGTCGTGGTCGAGGCCGGTCCGGCGCCCGAACTCTTCGCCGCGCCGAAGACCGAATATACGAGGGCTCTGTTCGATGCTGCCTTCAACATGGAAGCTTCGGGCTCGGTCGCGCAGTGAGGCTGCCTCTACGAATCGCGCCTCGGAACATGGGCCGCCCGGACTCGTTGTCTCACAGGACAGAGGAGGTCCGCATGGACGCAGACAAGCTCCACCCTATGGTCGCAGGCGTTCCGGCCGAGGATCCCGCCACCACCGACCAGGCCGTCGCGATCGACGAGACCGACCGCCTGATCGCCTCGGACAAGGTTGCGGGTACCGTGGTGTTCGATCGGCGGGGTGAAAGGCTAGGCTCCGTCTACAATTTCATGGTCGACAAGGTCACCGGCCAGGTCGCCTACGCGGTCATGTCGTTCGGTGGCTTTCTCGGCTTGGGGGAGCGCTTCTATCCGCTGCCTTGGAAAGCCCTCACCTACGATCCCGGCCGCGGCGGCTATGTGGTCGACCTCGACAAGAAATCCCTCGAAGCGGCCCCAAGCTATGCGGCCGGCGACGAGCCCTGGTCGGACCCGGCCTATGACAAGAATGTCTATGGCCATTATGGCTTCAACTACGGGCTTTGAAGAACTTGCGATGAAGCGAGCTTTTACAGGGCTCCTGCTCGGTGTCATCGCAAGACATCGCCGAGCCGGGCATGCGCAAGCCGGCGCCCGCAACCGGCACGATGCCCTCATCCGGCCGCCCGGCGACGCCACGGGAGTGCGGCCCCAATAGGCTTATCCCATGGGAAGTGTGACCTTGGTGAGCGTGCCCGGCACGGCGTCGATGCGCTCGATTTTGCCGTCGAGTTGCTGCACCAGAAGCCGGATCAGACGCGACCCCAATCCCTCTGCGGCGCCGATCGACCCGATGCCGTTGTCGCGGACGACTAGTGCGAAGCCGGCTCCCTCGGCACGCTGAAACGAGACGCTCACGGCGCCCTCGCGATTGTCCGGGAATGCATATTTGAAGGCGTTGGTGACGAGTTCGTTGACGATCAGGCCGATCGGCGCCGCGACCCTGGTTCCAAGGACCGCGTGGTCGGACTCGACCCGGACCGCTACAGGGCGGAGTTCGCCATAGGCCTTGCGAAGGTCGCCGCACAGGTCGTCGAGGTAATCGCGCATATCGACGACGCCGTCGCCACCGTCGCTTCTGAGCCTGTGGTGCAGCTTGGCGATGGTCAGCACGCGGGCCGCTGCTGCCTCGAGCGCCGCCCGGGCACCGGACTCGGGTAGGGCTCTGGCCTGCAGCGACAAGAGCGAAGCGACCATTTGAAGATCGTTCTTGGTCCTGTGAGCAAGCTCTTCGAGCTGCACCGTTTTGGACCGTTCCGCCGCTATGGCGCGATGCATGGTGGCGCGCAGCACGTGACATAGGAGCGCGATGCCGCAGCCGATGAGCACATAGACCACCACGGAAAACACTTCGCTCGTGGGGATGTAGAGCCGGTTCGTCGGTTCGATCAGGAACACGATCGCGGCTAAGGCCGTGAGGGCCGTGGCCAGCAACCCCGGCCCGCGCCCGAAGGCCAGCGAGGCGCCCAGCACCGCCGGGATGAACAGCACGAAGCGCATGCCGGTCAAGGGCAGCGAGAGCCGCAACGCGACGAAGAAAGCCACGAGAGCCAGGGTGGCGCCATAGCGAAGCCAATGCGGGAACCGGCGTTCGAAGAGCAGCTGGAGGAACTTGCTGAACCCGTAGTCCGGCTGCGCCATCGGCTTCACCTTCGGGCTTGAGCCCGGGGACGTCCTCGCCCCCACTCCACCCTAGCATGGTTGTCGGGTTGGTCGGCCTCTTCAACCCGCGTGACGACGTCCTCGAGCTTTCAAAGCCGATCCGACACGCCGGCGGCCGTAGCCGGCGTGACTCGCAGCTTCCAACTGACCCGCTACCTAAACCCCAACCCTGGTGATCCGGTCGGAACGGCTAGTTGACAGTGGCGCTACACAGCCGATTTGCGGCGGGCGACCGGCGCCATGCACTCAGGAGTCAAACTGCCCCTCTACCCGACCCCGCGGCATCTCTTGCAACATACCTTTCGCTACGCTAGCCTTGCAACGATCTCGCGAGACGGGGAGCGGCGATGGTCGTGCGGGTTGCGACGGTCGCGTTCGAAGGCATCGAGGCTAGGCCCGTCGACGTCCAGGTACAGATCACCAACGGCAGCGTCGTCTTCAACGTGGTGGGCCTCGGCGACAAGGCGGTGGCCGAGTCGCGTGAGCGTGTCCGCGCGGCGCTGACCGCCTCGGGCTTGGCTCTGCCGGCCAAGCGCATCACGGTCAATCTGGCGCCCGCCGACCTCCCCAAGGAGGGCAGCCACTACGATCTGCCGATCGCGCTCGGTGTCATGGCGGCGATCGGCGCGATCCCGTCCGACGCACTGGCCGGCTACACGGTCATTGGCGAACTGGCGCTCGACGGCACCATTTCGGCCGTGGCGGGCGTGCTGCCGGCGGCGGTCGCGGCCAATGCGGCCGGGCACGGGCTGATCTGCCCGCGCGCCTCGGGACCGGAGGCCGCCTGGGCGTCGCGCGATCTCGACATCCTGGCCCCGGCGTCGCTGATCCAGCTCGCCAACCATTTCAAAGGCACGCAGGTTCTCTCGCGGCCCGAGCCCGCCATGCGGGCCGCCGCAGGTGGCACGGCAGACTTGCGCGACGTCAAGGGCCAGGAGAGCGCCAAGCGGGCTTTGGAGATCGCGGCCGCCGGCGGGCACAACCTGCTGCTCAACGGGCCGCCCGGGGCCGGGAAGTCGATGCTCGCGGCACGGCTCGCCTCGATCCTGCCGCCAATGACGCCGCGCGAATTGCTCGACGTAGCGATGATCCATTCGGTGGCCGGGGCCCTCGCGGGCGGGGCGCTAACCGACAGGCGGCCGTTTCGCGCACCGCATCATTCCGCTTCCATGCCGGCCCTGGTGGGCGGCGGCGCCGGGGCGCGTCCGGGCGAAGTGTCGCTCGCCCATAACGGCGTGCTATTCCTCGACGAACTGCCGGAATTCACCACGCCCGTGCTCGATTCGCTGCGCCAGCCGCTCGAAACCGGCGAAGTGTCGATCGCGCGAGCCAACCACCGCGTCACCTATCCGGCACGCTTCCAGCTCGTCGCCGCCATGAACCCGTGCCGCTGCGGCCTCGCTACCGAGCCGGGTTATGCCTGCAAGCGGCAGCCGAACGAGCGCTGCATGGCGCAATATCAGGCCCGCCTGTCGGGGCCTCTGCTCGACCGCATCGACATCCATATCGAGGTGCCGGCCGTCAGCGCCGCCGACCTCATTCTGCCGCCCCCCACAGAGGGTTCGGCGGAAGTCGCGGTCCGGGTCGCGGCGGCCCGCGCCATCCAGGTCAGACGCTACAGCGCTCTCGGCCTGCCGAACATCACGACCAACGCGGCGGCACCGGCCGCGGTGATCGAAAGCGTCGCCGGCCTCGACAGCGGCGGAGCCGATCTCGTCCGCTCCATGGCCGAACATCTGCGCCTGTCGGCCCGCGGCTTCCATCGCGTGCTGAAGCTGGCCCGCACCCTGGCCGATCTTGACGGCATTGCGGCGGTCAACCGCGTGCATCTGGCCGAGGCTCTGTCCTACCGGCCCAGCACCGACCGGAGGGCGCAGGCCGCATAGTGGCAGCCGATCGCCCCAATCCTTAACCCGAATATACCGAATCCGCCGGCTTTGCGAGCAAGCGATGGCAAGCCGGCGCGCGCATTGTGCCGGCTGCGGTCGATCCGGCCGGTGCGGGCAATCCAATGATCGGCATATCCTGGGCGTTTCTCGGAGCAGCATTGGCGCTTGCGGTCGTTGTGCTGGTCGATCGTCTCCGCCTGTCGCGTCATTTGCTGCGCCTGCGTGACCGCAACGAAAAGCTTGGGGATGAGATCTGGGAGATTCGGGCCGCGGTCGAGGCGCGGCAACGCGCCGAGGCGGCCAGCGAAGCGAAGTCGCGCTTCCTCGCCACGGTCAGCCACGAGATCCGCACGCCGCTCAACGGCATCCTGGGCATTGCCGACCTCCTGGGAGCCACGCCGCTGGATCGTGAGCAATTGGCCTATGTCGAAGCGGTCAGGACATCGGGTCGGGCGCTTGCCACGCTGATCGACGAAATCCTCGACTTTTCCCGGATCGAGGCCGGCAGGCTTACCCTCGAGTCGGAAGCCTTCGATCTCGCCGCCCTGGTCGAAAGCGTGGTCGAACTTTTGGCCCCCCGGGCTCAGGACAAGGGCCTTGAAATCGCGGCCTTCCTCGATCCCGCCGTGCCGCTGCAAGTCATGGGCGACCCGGTGCGTGTGCGACAGGTTCTGACCAATCTCGCCGGCAACGCGGTCAAGTTCACCGAGGCGGGCGGCATCGGCGTCTCGGTCACCGTCACCGACGCCGGCGCGATTCGCTTCGCGGTCGCCGACACCGGTCCGGGTGTGCCCCTCGAGCGGCGCGATGCGATTTTCGAGGAATTCGAACAGGGCGACGGCACCACCACGCGCTCGCACGGCGGAACCGGGCTGGGGCTTGCCATCTCCCGGAGTATCGTGGAGCGAATGGGCGGCGCCTTGACTCTGGCGGATCGGCCCGATGGTGGTTCGATCTTCTCATTCGACGTCGATCTCGTGGCTGCGGACGAAGCCGCGGCCCAGACGGTCCCTTGGTCCGACCTCAATGGGTGCCGGGCGCTGATCGCCGCGAACTCACCCTTTCAAGCGCCGTTCCTGGCTGCGCGGCTGCGCGCCGCGGGTGCCGAGGTGACGGTCCTGACCCAGGTGGCGGATGCACTGGATCATCTGGCAGACTACGCTCGCATCGACTTCGTCTTCGTCGACTGCGCGCTCGGCGAGCTGGCGACCGAGACGCTCGCCGAGGCCGCCCGGGTTGCGGGCGCGCGACGAGCTTTCCTGCTGTTCTCGCCGTTCGAGCGCCGCGCCTTCGGGCAAAGTCTCGCATCAGGGTTCGACGGCTGGCTGGTGAAGCCCGTGCGAGCCGGCTCGCTGGCGGCGCGGCTCGGCGGACCAAGCGAAGCTCCCCGACAGGAAACCTCCGCCGTGACGTCGTCGAATCCTGCCCGGCGGTGCGCGCTTCGCGTGCTTCTCGCCGAAGACAACGAGATCAACACGCTCGTGGCGATGAACTTCCTGGGCCGAATCGGTGTTCAGGTGGTTCACGCGGCGGACGGGAACAGTGCGCTGGCTTTGGCGCTATCGGCCATGCGGGGGGAAATTCCGGGCTTTGATTCGATCCTCATGGACGTGTCGATGCCGGGCCTCGACGGCCTGGAGGTGGCTCGGCGCTTGCGTAGGGCCGAAAGCGTGAGCCGGTTCGCACCGGTTCGCATCGTGGCCCTGACTGCTCATGCCTTCGCCGAGGACCGCTTAGCCTGCCTCACGGCCGGCATTGATGAGGTCGTGACCAAACCGGTGGACTTCCCAAAACTTGCGGCAGCCTTGACGGGGCACTCGGAACTGAGATCCGCCAGTTGAAGCCGCTTCGATCGGTGCGGAATAGCCTGCACTAGAGGGCGTGGTCGTCCCGCTCCGTCTATGCTAGCACCGCTCGCGACCCGTGAGCGAGCCGCGCGGGCGCCGCCAATCACCCCTGTCAGCGGCCGCACCAAGGACGCATGGATTCCATCGCCGCTCCACTGGCCGCCGGAACGAGGGTCGGGGCCCGAGCCATTCCGACGGCAGCATCGGTCGCGACCGCAGCCCTGATCCTCCTTGCCGGAGCGCTCGCCGCCGATACGGTCTCGACCGTGTTCCGCCTGCGCGCTCCGCTCCCATTCCTAGACGAATGGGACAGTTTCACTCTCTATAGGATGCTGATGGCGGGTGATGAGCGGCTGAGCGCACTGGTGTCGCCGCACAACGAACATAGAATATTCATTCCCCGGCTGATCCTCTTCTCCGACTACCTGTTTTTCGGCGGGCGAGGGATCCTGAACTTAGTTTCGATTTTCGCGATCCAGGTCGCCCAGGTCGTAATGCTGATCGGGCTGCTTCGGGCCGGGCGACCCAGATCCTTAGGCAGTCTGGCTATCGGCGCCCTGGTCGTCATCCTGTTGTTCTCCCTGAAGCAGTGGGAAAATTTCATTTGGGGTTTCCAGGTCCAGTTCG
>JBBPYT010000120.1:0-9954 GCA_038199665.1 Hyphomicrobiales bacterium | reverse complement strand
GAGCAAGTCGCGGCCGCCCGGACCGAGAACGCCTCACCAGAAACCCCTGACAAGCTCGTCGACCGGGTCGGGGGCGATACGGCGAGCGAGCCGGAACCATCGAGCGACAGCGCGACGGTTCCAGCACCCATTCCGCAAAGCAGCGAGCCGTCGATCGCGCCCGCGTCGGAGGCCCAGCCCGCGCCTGCCACCGAAACGACGTCTTCGACGGCCTCCATTCCGGTTTCGCAGCGGGCGGCTTTGCTGGTCGATGCGCCGGAAGACCAGCAAAAGGTCAAGACCTACGTCGGTTCGGTCGTTTGGCGCTCGGAAAGCGTCAGCCCCGGCCAAGGCCAGCCGCTTTCGACTGCCGTGCGAGCCGACGTCGACGTCCCGGACGCCAAGCTGACCATGAGCATGGTTCTGAAGAAGAACCTGGAAGCTCAGTTCCCGGCCTCGCATACGATGGAGTTCCATTTTACGGAACTGCCCGGCAATACGCTCGGCCCGATCAAGCAGGTCAATGTTCCGGAAATGCGGAAGGACGACAGCGCTCCGACGGGCGAACCGTTGACCGGTGTCCCGGTGTCGATCACCGACGATTATTTTCTGGTCGGATTGTCCCGCGGAGGAGCCGAATTGCCGAACCTGCAGATGATGGCGGACCGCAATTGGATCGACCTGTCGGTCCTTCTGACGTCGGGAAAGGTCGCTAAGATCACCTTCGAAAAGGGGACATCGGGGCAGCAAATCCTCGAAGGGGCCTTGAAATCCTGGCAGTAGGTTCGGCGGACCGAACGCAAGCTGCTTCAGATCGGCCCGGACGAGCGAAAAGCTGTCAATGAGCCGACAGCGCCGTCCTCGCATCGGCCGGTGGGGGAAGAGCTTCGATCCGAGCCATGCCGGCCTTGACGGCGGCCTGCACCTTTTCGAAGGCTCGGACTTCGATCTGCCGGACGCGCTCGCGCGAAATATTGAACTCCTCCGAAAGTTGTTCGAGCGTGATCGGATCCTCAGCAAGGCGCCGGGCCTCGAAAATCCGCCGTTCGCGCGCGTTCAGGACCTTGAGCCCGTCCGACAGAGCGTCGTGTCGATTGTGCTTTTCCTGTTCGTCGGCGAGGATCGCCTCCTGGCTGGTGGAACTGTCCACAAGCCAGTCCTGCCATTCGCCCTCTCCCTCTTCGCGCATCGGTGCGTTCAGCGATGTGTCGCCGCTGAGGCGCCGGTTCATGTCCACGACGTCCTGCTCGGACACGCCGAGACGCGTCGCGATGGTCTTGACGTGTTCCGGCCTTAGGTCGCCGTCCTCGAACGCGGAAATCTGGCTCTTTGCCTTGCGAAGGTTGAAAAACAGCTTCTTCTGGCTGGCCGTCGTCCCCATCTTCACCAGGGACCATGATCGCAGGATGTACTCCTGGATCGAGGCCCGGATCCACCAGATGGCGTAGGTGGCAAGGCGAAAGCCCTTTTCTGGCTCGAAGCGCTTCACGGCCTGCATCAGGCCGACGTTGCCCTCGGAGATCACCTCGCCGATCGGCAAGCCATAGCCCCGGTAGCCCATGGCGATCTTGGCCACGAGGCGCAGATGAGACGTGACGAGCTCCTGCGCTGCATCCCGGTCCCCGTGCTCGCGCCAGCGCTTCGCCAGCATATATTCCTGTTGCGGTTCCAGCATCGGAAACCGGCGGATTTCATTGAGGTAACGCGTTAGCCCGCTTTCACCCGAAACGATCGGAAGCGCATAGGCCATGATATTCTCCTTCTACGGCCCCCTGAAGCGGGCCACGGCAACTCCTTCTCCAAGCAAGTCGCCAACCGACGGATATGGGTGGGCAAGTCGCGATTGGAAGGAGTTGGTCTTTAGAAAAATCCGACGAATTTTCCAGCCTTGATCAGTAGAACAGTAGCTGCAAATCTTGGCGGAACAACGCCGCTTTAAGTGAAGATTTGGTAATCTTTTCGCCTGATTTCCTCGGGGCGTTTTTATGCGGCCGCCCGGAAGCGGGCTGGATTGAGCTTGCGATCAAGCATCTGCGGTCACCCCGCGCTCTTCGGCCGGACGCCAGCGGATTCTCCACCGGCGATGGATCTGACCGAGATCCATAATCGCGCCGGCCAGGCCTTCGCGCCGCGGAGCCTCGGCAGCGTGGCGTCAGAATGCACTTCTTTCATCGGGTGTAGACGGCCCCGGGCGCCAGCACATAAGGATGGGTCGGCCGTTCGCAGAGGAGCGGCCGACCCCCATTCTGCCTCGCCGTCAGCCGCGCAACGCAGCGCCATGAGGCACCGGCGACGGCTGTACGAGAATCAATGCTGCAATTTGGCGATTTCGTCCTTGAGCTGAAGTTTTTTGCGTTTGAGTTCGGCTAACTTGAGCCGGTCGGTTGCAGGATGGGTCTTTTCCGTTTCGATCTGCTTGTCGATCGCCTGGTGGCGACGGGTCAGTTCCGACAGATGACCTTGCAACGACATCCTGTGCTCCTTGTTCAAAGGTGACGGATCGAACGCACATCACGACAGGAAGATGACACGGGAATTGTGGCGAACGAAGAGTTGTTGCCCAAGATGGTGTTCACAAATTTGCGAGCCACAGGGGCCAATGCTCGGGCCGGTCCACCGAACCGACGTTGACGATGGTCCCGCGCCGGCGCGGCTGCATGCGTTTCAGCGCCGCCATCGTGCCATGCACGGTGCCGAGATAGGTGACTTCCGTGCCGCGCCGGAACTCCTTCGCGTCGCTGCCGCTCACCGGCGAGAACACGGTTGCCATGCCGTCGTTGACCCAGATGTCGATCGGCCCGAGTTCGCGTTCGATCCCGATCCGCCGCGGCCTCGACGGCGTCCGCGTCGGCCACATCCGTCGGCACGGCCAGGGCGCGCACGCCCATACAGCGGAGTTCCTCGGCGGCGGCTTCGAGCCGCTGCGGATCGCGCGACAGCAAACCGAGGTCGCGACCCCGACGGGCGAATTCCCGCGCGGTCGCCCGGCCTACGCCGGCTCCCGCCCCCGTGACAACGACAACGTGCGACAAGAATCTCTCCGTTGCTCGAGTGGACCGGTGCGGGATCCGCAGCGCGCGAAGCTTGGCGCGACTTACAGGCGCTCAACGACCCGGCACCGTCCTTGTTGCATTAAAATTCCGACAGGACCCGGTCGGTCCAGGCGAGGGAGCGCCTTGCGGGAAAGCCCGGATCGCGGCGATAATGCGGGACGCTGGCTGCCGGAGCGGCGGACCTTCGAGGTCCCCTTTCCGGGAACGAGCGCGAGTCCGCATCACGGGGGCGCAGGCTGCGGGATGGCAAGAGATTTGACCGACGACGAGCGTGCCTCGTACCAGGCCGAGATCGACCGGCTTCGCGAAGAACACCGCGACCTGGGAGCTGCCATCGAAGCCTTGACGCATCTCGGAACTGTGGATCAGTTGCAGGTTCAGCGCTTCAAGAAGCGCAAACTGGCACTGCGGGATCGGATCGGCTTCCTCGAGGATCAGGTCACGCCCGACATCATCGCCTGATCCAGACGCCGTCGAGCGAGGCACAGGTTGGCGCTTGAGCTCGCGCTCGCAACGGCCTTTTGCCGGGGCGATTTCGGCTCAAGCGGAACCTTTGCTTGAGCAGCGGATTTTTCGAGCAGCCGACGAGCGGCGGGGGCAAGCAAAAGGAGCTGACAATGGACGGCGGATCGATTTTAGCCTGGATCATCGTAGGCGGCATCGCCGGCTGGCTCGCCGGCCTCCTGGTTCAAGGCGGCGGCTTCGGGCTGATCGGCGACATCATCATTGGCATTGTCGGCGCCATTATCGCCGGCTATCTACTTCCGGCGATCGGCATCCATCTGGGCACCGGCTACGTTGCCGCGATCATCGACGCCGTGATTGGCGCGGTCATCCTGCTGTTGATCATCCGGCTGGTCCGACGAGCCGCTTAGGGCGAGCTCAGATCGGAATCTTTGCTGCCGAGCGCCTCTTACCAGGCGCTCGGCTTCGTGTCTTGCCGAGGGCCTGCGTTCGACCATGCAACTGACCGGTTTTCACCACCTGACCGCCATCACGGCCGACGCTCCCGGCAATTTCCGTTTCTATACCCAGGTGCTCGGCCTCAGACTGGTCAAGAAGACCGTCAACCAGGACGATGTTTCCGCCTACCACCTGTTCTACGCAGACGGCTTGGCCTCTCCGGGCTCGGATGTTACGTTCTTCGATTGGCCGATGTCTCGTGAACGGCGTGGAACTTCCTCGATCGTGCGGACGGGGTTGCGCGTGGCGGGCCGCGACACGCTCGAATGGTGGGCCGAACGACTGAGCCAGCACGGCGTAATCCACCAAGGGATGGCCGAGCGCGACGGGCGCTGGGTCCTCGACTTCGACGATCCCGAAGGACAGCGGCTCGCGTTGATTTCGGACCCGGGAAGTTCACCCCATCATCCGTGGGCCGATAGCCCGGTTCCGGTCGAGCATCAGATCCTGGGCTTGGGCGCGATCACGATCAGCGTGCCCCGGTTGGAGCCGACGGAGCGCGTGCTGCGGGAGTTGCTCGAGTTCAGCAAAACCCGGACCTACGGCGGCCCCGACGAGGCCTCGCAGGTTCACGTCTATGCCATGGGCGAGGGCGGGGAAACGTCGCGCGAATTGCACGTGGCCGTCGAGCCCGACCGTCCGGCGGGTCAGCAGGGTGCGGGCGGGGTCCATCACCTTGCCCTGCGGACCCCGAACGATGCAACGTACCAGGAATGGGCGGACCGGCTGCGCAGCTTTCGCGTTTCGTCGAGCGGCCCCGTCGACCGATTCTATTTTCGCAGCCTCTATTTCCGCGAGCCGAACGGCATCCTGTTCGAGATCGCCACGGACGGCCCTGGCTTTGCGGTCGACGAGCCGCTTGAAACGCTGGGCCAGAAGCTCGCCCTGCCGCCCTTCCTCGAAGACCGCCGCGCCGCCATCGAGGCCGGGCTGAAGCCGCTGAAAACCTGACCCGCCCTAGTTAGAACCTGACACCGGCCCTTTCCCGATGTTGGTTATTGGCCAGCAACAGCAACTATGTCGCTTGACTTCGACCCCAAATGCTTGATGCCAGGTCGGTGGAAGTGGGCATACCGCATGAATTACCGGCCTCTGAAGAGACCTGCTTACGATCGCTGTGACAACGACGACGCATAATCGTCGCTTCTAACCAGGCAACCGTAATCGTCATCTCTGATTTGGAGTGCTGTCGTGGCGCGACTCTCTCCTTCATTCGCTATTATCATTGCTTGTGGACTGTGGGCTCTTGGAACTATACTGAGCAAGAGCCTGCTCTATAGAACTGCATTCGGGCGCTTGGACCGCGGTGCTGGCCCTTTCACCACAAGACCTGCTCAAGGCGGTGATGTCCGGCCTCATTTATTACGCTGCCGCCTATTGGTTCTACCTCTTTGCTCTGCGAATGATGCCGGCGAGCGTCGCCGGGAGTTTTTTCTGCTTGTATCCGCTCTTCGGCATTGCGGCGGCGTACATTATCCTCGGTGAAAGGCTTACCTCTGTGCAGTGGGGAGGGGGCGCTTTGATCCTACTCGCGGCGATAGTCCTGCTCAGGCTGCAGCCGACGCGCGACGATGCCCCGCGGCGGGTGCCCGTTGTTGACAGCTAGGTCCGGTGGATCGGGTCGATCCAGGCCACGGTGGTGGGCTTCTCCACAGGCTCGATTTCGAGGTTGACCACCACGGCTTCGCCATCGCTGCGCACCAGAACGCATTCGAGCACTTCGTCCGGGCTGGCGTTGATCTCCTGATGCGGCACGTAGGGCGGAATGTAGATGAAATCGCCCGGCCCCGCCTCCGCCGTGAACTCGAGCTTGTCGCCCCAGCGCATGCGGGCACGACCCCTCACGACGTAGATGACGCTCTCGAGCGCACCATGATGGTGGGGCCCGGTCTTCGCGTCGGGATGGATCGTGACGGTACCGGCCCAGATCTTCTGCGCGCCGACCCGGGCGAAATTGATCGCGGCGCGGCGGTCCATGCCTGGCGTCTGCGGTGTGTTGGCGTCGAGACTGTCGCCCGCAACGACCCGCACTCCGTCCCGTTTCCAGCGCCTCTCCGGGCCGGGTCCGCCGTTATCAGTTGCCGCCATCTCGGCTCCATGCCCCTTATCTTGCGCCAGTGTGCGAGATCCGTCGACGGAATCAAGTGGTTGGCGGGACCGCAGGTCGGATCTCGGCTAGGCGGCGTCCGCGGTGCTGCAGATGGCCGCCCAGCGTGACGGCCACTCGCGCAGGAACGTCTGCATCTCGTGGGCCGGAAAGGGTCTCTGAAAGAAGAAACCTTGGCCGCGAGTGCAAGACTTGCTTTGGAGAAATCGCAGTTGCTCGGGTGTTTCTATGCCTTCGGCGACGAGTTCGATGTCTAGACTCCGGCTCAAGCCGATCACCGCCGATACGATCGCCGCATTGCCGCATTGCCGCGGAACATCGCGCACGAAAGAGCGGTCGATCTTGATGATGTCGACCGGAACCTGGTTCAAATGGCTTAGCGAGGCGTGCCCGGTGCCGAAATCATCCAGGGCGATCAGGACGCCGGCATCGTGCAACTGGTGCAGGACGGCTTGCGCAGCGGTTATATCCTTGCTCAGGAGAACGGTTTCGGTGACCTCGACCACGAAGCGCGAAGGCGGTATTTTGGCCTCGGTCAGCCGATCGAGAAAGCGCTTGGCGAGGTCTCCACGGCGGAATTCGAGCTCGGATACGTTGAACCCGATGCGGCCGAACCGGGTCCCATCCAGGCTCCAGGCGCGCATGTCGTCGAGGATCTTCGAAACCATCCGGTCCGAGAGCTCGAAGGCCAGGTCGGGGTTTTCGAAGGCGGTCAAAATAGGACCGGGGGATTTGATCCCTTCCCTCGGATGCCGCCAGCGGAGAAGGGCTTCAAAGCCGCTGATCCGCCCGGTGTCGAGCGCCAGGATGGGCTGGTAAAAGGGGAAGATCTGGTCGGCCACAAGGGCGGTTCGGGCTTGCGCCGCAACCGATAGGCGCCGCTCCCGCGCTTCCCGGACCGAGGACGTGAACATTTCGTAGCGGGATCGACCGCTCGCCTTGGCCGAATAAAGCGCCAGGTCCGCATCCTTCAGGAGCTGCTCCGCTTCCTCGTCATGGTCCGGGAAAACCGCGATGCCGATGCTCGCTCTGCAGGTCAAGGTTTCACCCTTGAATTCGACCGGCTCGTTCAGCTGCGATTGCAATCGATTCAGCACTGGCAGCAGTTCGTCGACGCTCACCAAGTTCGTCAGGATGATCGCGAATTCGTCACCACCGAGCCTGGCCACGGTGTCGGTGTCCCGGACGGTCGCGCTCATCCGTTGCGCCACGCTGCGCAGCAGGGCGTCGCCGGCGTCATGCCCGAGCGTGTCGTTGACCTCTTTGAAAAAATCGAGGTCGAGCAGCATGAGGCCAACCTTCGAATGCTGTCGCCGCGCATAGTGCAGAGCTTGCTCGAGGCGATCTTGGAACAACGCTCGATTAGGCAGGTTCGTGAGCGGATCGTGATTGGCCAAATGCCACATGCGGGCCTCGGCCGACTTGCGTTCGGTGATGTCCTGGAAGACGCCGAACAGGCGCGTTGCTTTGTCCTCGACGACTTCGACTTCTCCAATGATGTGGACCCACCGCGCCTCCCCCGTCCTCGGCATGTAGGGTAGCTGAAGATCGAACGAGCTCTTGGAAACCAGCATTTTGGCCAGCGCGTCGCGCAGTTCGGCTCTGGCCTGTTCGGGATAGAAGGCAAGCGCACTCTCGATGGTCACTTCCCGTCCGATCGGCAGGCCCGAGATCCGGTAGAGCTCGTCAGACCAGGAAAGCTTGCTGGTCGCCAGGTCGAATTCCCAGCCACCGACGCGCGCCATGCGCTCGGTCTGCGCGATTGCCGCCTGCCGCCGACGAAGCTCCAGGCCTTGCTCGCGCAACGCCTTCCGCCCCTGCCGCTCACGCAGCAAGGTGGATCGCCACCGCCTGATCGCACGATGCCGCCTCAGCTCGTCGAGAGCCAAAGCAGCCAGCTTCTCGAACTGGATCGCTTCGGCGGCGGTAAATCTCCGCGGCTCGGTGTCGGCCACACACAAGGTGCCGAGACGCAGTCCGGGCTGCAACGCAAGTGGGACACCTGCGTAGAACCGGATGAAAGGCTCGCCCACAACCAGAGGAATGGCGGCGAAGCGCTCGTCCTCGGTCGCATCCGGCACGATCATCATCGCGTCGCTCATCAAGGTATGACTGCAGAATCCCAAGTCCCGCGGTGTGGACTTGGCGCTGATGCCGCATCGGGCCTTGAACCATTGGCGATCCCGATCGATCATCGACACCAGGACGATGGGAACATGCAGGAGGTCTCGGGCCAGTTCGCAGATCCTGTCGAAACCGGGCGACGGCGGCGTATCGAGGATGTTTAGACGTCGCAAGGCGCGCAGGCGCTTGTTTTCGTTGGCCCCGACGGGGTACTGCATCCTCTCACCTTGTTTACGTGGATGCCGTCGGCCCCACTGCTTGTTGCCTGGTCTTATATCGGCCGCCAGGTTAGCATTTAATAAAAGGCCCTCCGGGATTGGCTCGGGGGTCCGGCCGAAGGTCGCGGACGGAACGAAGGACAACACAGGTTGCGTCGCCTTTAAAGGACTGCTGCCGCATGTTGCTTCGCAAGACGGGCGAGGATGTCGTCGCCATTCCCCAGCCCAGCCACTCCTGGCTTTCCGGGCAGATGGCCCGCGCCTGGGGCAACGACCGCTTCTCACGCCCAGCGCCGCACGCCGAATTCTGCCTTGCAGCCGAACAGCACGATCTGGGGTGGCTGACTTGGGAGCTGGCGCCGGAACTCGATCCGGACACCGGGCGTCCTCGGGAGTTCATGCGCGTATCGCCCCCGACCCACGTGGGGCTGTGGACCGATGGCGTAAGGCGGGCGCGGATCTATGGCAGCTATCCCGCGCTGCTCGTGTCGCTGCATGCGGAAACGATCTATTCGCGCCATTTCGATTTCGCCAAGGCTTCGCCCGAGCACAAGCGGATCGTGCACGCATTCCTGGATGACCAGCGCGCGTTCCGCCACGCGCTGACGGCAGCGTTGCACGCCGATCATAGGTTGGCCGCCGTGACCACCGAAGATGTGCTCGAACGCAATCGGCTTCTGGTGGCGGCGTTGGACTGGATGTCCCTACAGATCTGCTGGGGCGTGTCGCAGGAGGCCCGCCTCGCCGAGGTTCCGGTTGCCGGCGAGGAACGCGCCGAGCTGGTTCTCCGCCCTTGCAACGATGCGGGACAGAGCGTTGCGATCGACCCTTGGCCATTCGATGGCGAGCGGCTCGAAGTGCGTGCCGAAGGCCGGCGGCTGCAAGGCCGCTTCAGCAGCGATGAGGACATGCGGTCCGCGCTCGCCCGCGCTGAATCCGTCCTGATCGTCACGACGCTCGTTCCCGGCGCCGCCTCGCCTGCCTGACCCCGAAAGCGTCGCGTCCTCAATCGAACGACGCGTCCAGGCGCCCAGGGTCGAGCGACCCGGCTCGATAGGTTTCACCGCCATCGACAGCCGTGACCATGACCTCGGCGGGACTGAACAGATGCGGGTCGATGCTGTAGAAATCGCTGCCGACCCGGGCGAAGATTTCGCGGAACGGTTCACCGTAATCACGCGACATCGAACTTGGGAGATGCTCGGCCAAGCGTCGCGCGTCTGGCGCCGGACCCGTCACGAAGAGATGCACCTGGCCGCCGTAGATGATCGCGTCGTTGGTGCGACCCATGGCGAACCGATGGTCCGGATGGGGCGGCGGGAGCGGCGCCGACCCGAGCCCGTCGACGATGCGGCCCAGCGGGAACTTCGCCTGGTGGGCCTTCGACAAAGCAACCTCGAGGACCCGGGCCGCGACCTGGACGCTGCCGGCCAGGGAGCGAGTCGGCGCGAAGATGATGGTCAATCGTCGAGGCTCGAGCCTGCAGGCGCGCGCGACCTCGCCGACCACG
>JBBPYT010000119.1:0-7220 GCA_038199665.1 Hyphomicrobiales bacterium | reverse complement strand
GGACGCGGTTCTCGACGAAGCCAAGTCCGGCACGACACAGGAAATTCGGAAGGCGTCCTACAAAAAGCAGCAGGAACTGTCGCTCGAAGAGATGCCGATCGTCCCGCTCGTCAACGCCTGGATTCTTACGGCCCACACCGACAAACTGCAGAACTACAAGGCGATGCGGACCGGCTTCCTCAAGCCGCTGAAGGATGCGTGGCTATCGGTCTGATGAATTGATCGCGTCACGCGAACCGAGCCTCAGAGCCTGGGGTTGATCGAGAACAAGTTCGAATGATTAAACTCCTGGTCACGCGGATCAGCGCTTTCGCGCTGACGCTGGTTGCGGCGTCGCTGATCCTGTTCGTGACCATTACCGTGCTGCCGGGCTCGGCCGCAAAAGCTGCGCTCGGCATCGACGCGACGGCTCAAGCCATCGCGCGCTTCAATTCACAGCACGGACTCGATCGGCCGCTCGCGGTCCAGTACGGGGAGTGGCTCGGCCGGGTGCTGCACGGCGACTTTGGCACGAGCTTCCAGAATGGCGTCTCTGTCGGCCCGGAACTCTTGAAGCGCCTGCCTGTCACGCTCGAACTCGCCATTCTCGCCTTCCTCCTGGCCAACGTCATTGCCATTCCGCTCGGTGCTTATGCGGCGCTGCGGCACCAGAAAGGGGGTGACCGTTCGGTCACCTTCCTGGCTACGATCCTTGGCGCCGTGCCGAACTTCTGGCTCGCGACGCTCCTGGTCCTGATCCTCACACTCACGTTTCGCTGGCTGCCGCCGAGTGGTTTCACCCCATTGCGGGTCAACCCCATCCTGAATCTGAAGCAGATGGTAATGCCCACGCTTTCGCTCGGCCTCGTCTCTTCGGCGCTGCTGATCCGGATCATGCGGGCCGCCATGATCGAAGTGCTATCGAGCGATTATATCCGAACAGCGTATGCTAAGGGCGCTGGCGAGCGGCTCGTTCTGTCCCGACATGCCTTCCGCAATGCGTTCATTCCCTACCTCAATGTCGCAGCCGTCGAGTTCGGGTTTCTGTTCGGCAGCGTGGTGGTAATCGAGGACATCTTCCTGCTACCCGGCATCGGCTCATTCGTGCTGGTTGGCATCATCAACCGCGATTACCCTGTGCTGCTAGGGGCGTCCCTGGTGATCACGGTTTTCGTTCTGATCGTCAACCTGATCGTAGACCTCGTGGCGGGGCTCCTCGATCCGCGTCAGGTGAAGGGAGGGCGGGCATGACGGCTGGGCTGAACTGGCCCCGCTATCGCCTCGTCTTCTTGGGCGGAGCACTGGTGACGCTCGTGCTGCTGGCCGCCATCTTTGCGAACTGGGTCGCACCATATTCGCCCCTAGACCTCGATGTCGTTCAAATGCTGCAGGGTCCCAGCCATGACCATTGGCTCGGCACGGATGAACTCGGACGGGACGTCCTGTCCCGGGCCATTTTCGCGGCCCGGGTCTCGATGGAGGTGGCCTTCGTGGCCGTGAGCGTAGGTCTCGTGGGTGGCACGCTCGTCGGGCTCGTCGCCGCCTATTTTGGGGGGTGGGCCGATCTCGTGCTGATGCGCGCCATGGAGGTCCTGTTCTCCTTCCCGGCCATCTTGCTTGCAGTGGTGCTCATGGCCAGTCTCGGCACCAACGTCTTGAATGCCATGATTGCCATCGGCATCGTCTTCATCCCCGGCTTTTCCCGCTTGGCCCGGGCCTCGACGCAGGCGGTCCTGCGGCAGAGCTATGTGGAAGCCGCACGGACGATCGGCATGAGCGACGCCCGCATCATCTTTCGCGAAATCCTGCCGAACATCGTCTCGACGCTCATTGTCGAGGCTGCGGTGGCTTTCGCCTATGCGGTGCTGCTGGAATCGGCACTCTCATTCCTTGGTCTCGGCGCGCAGCCGCCTGATCCCTCTTGGGGCAACATGCTGAATACCGGCCGTGGATTCCTCGCCCAAGCGCCCTGGCTGAGCCTGGTGCCGGGCATGGCGATGTTCCTTTGCGTGCTGGGCTTCAACCTGCTGGGCGACGGGCTTCGGGACATTTTTGATCCGCATCTCAGGGATTAGCGAGGATGACCGACGTGTCCGATGCGCGCCCGCATCGAGCGGGCGAAACTCCGACGCTAGCGATCCGCGATCTCGTGGTCGAGTTCCCGAAGCGGCACGAGAGCGTGCGCGTCGTCGATCGCATCAGCCTCGATGTGTGGCCATGCGAGATCGTCGGCATCATTGGCGAGTCGGGCAGCGGCAAAACCGTGACGGCACTGTCCGCTCTGCGCATGCTGCCGAAGCGCTCGCGCATATTCGGCTCGATCGCGCTCGGCGGGCGCCCGCTCCTCGACCTCGACGACCGGAGCATGCGTCAGCTCCGCGGCGACCGGCTCGCTTTCATTCCACAGGATGCCATGCGGGCTCTCAATCCCACGCTCAGGGTTGGCATGCAGGTCGGAGAGCCGCTCACCCTTCACAAGCACACGCCGTGGCGTCGGGCGCTGGACAAGGCGACCGACTTGCTCGGCTCGGTCGGCATCCGCGAGCCGCAGACCCGCATGCGTCAGTACCCGCACGAATTCTCGGGCGGCATGCAGCAGCGGGCCATGATCGCGATGGGGCTGGCGCTAGAGCCCGAACTGCTGATCGCGGATGAGCCGACGACGGCCCTCGATGTCACCGTGCAGGCTCAGGTGCTGCGGCTGCTCAAGGCCATTCGCGATGACAAGAACACCGCAATCCTTTTCATCACACACGACCTTGGTGTGGTCGCCGAGCTCTGCGACTGGGTTTACGTGATGCACCGGGGCCGAATCGTCGAGGATGGCTCGATCCGGCGCATCTTCACTGCCCCCCGCGACGACTACACCCGCATGCTGCTGGCCGCGACGCCGAGCCTGAGCCATGCCGCCAACGTGCCCCCATCGCTCGCCGCCGAGGTACACACATGAGCGATCCGATCATCCGCGTCTCGAAACTCAGCAAGAGCTTCGGCCACAACGGCTTGTTCGTGGGCCGCCAAGGGCCCCTCGCGGTCAACAACGTGTCGTTCGATGTATACGCGGGCGAGACGCTAGGCATCGTCGGCGAATCCGGCTCGGGCAAGTCGACGCTGCTGCGCATGATCTTGCGGCTGATCCGACCGACTGCCGGCACGGTGCACCTGAAAGGGCGCGACATCTGGGCCATGAGCGACGCCCGCCGTACGCTTCCGCGCGACATGCAGGCGATCTTTCAGGACCCGGCGTCCTCCTTCAATCCGCGCCAGACAATAAACGCGATCCTGACCGCCCCACTCGACGTTCACGATGTCGGAACGCGCAGCACACGCCGGGAAGCCGTCGCTGAGAGTTTGGAACGCGTCGGCCTTTCGCTCGACATGGCAAAGCGCTTGCCCCACCAGCTCTCCGGCGGCCAGAAGCAGCGTGTGGCCATCGCCCGCGCCATCCTCCTGAAGCCCGCGGTTGTGTTGGCCGACGAGCCGACCTCCTCGCTCGACGTATCGGTCCAGGCACAGGTGCTAAAGCTCTTCCTGCAGACCAAGCAGGACCTGAACCTCACCATGGTTTTCGTCAGTCACAATCTCGCGGTCATCCGCCAAGTCAGCGACCGGGTGGCCGTGATGCGCGGGGGCGAATTGGTCGAAAGCGGGTCCGCGGCAGACATCTTCGAGCGACCGCAAACCGACTACACGCGCGACCTTATTGCGGCCGTTCCCGACCCATTCGCCATCGTCTCCAGGCACATGTCTCAGCAAGGATCAGCATCGTGATCAATCTCAACACCTTCTCGATCACTGCCCGCTGCCCGCGTACCGGCATGCTCGGCGTGGCGGTTTCGACTGCCGTGCCGGCAGTCGGCGGCATTTGCCCCTTCATCAAGCCTGGCGTTGGCGCCATCGCCACGCAATCCTGGGTCAACCCCTACCTCGGCATCGACGGTCTGGTGCTACTCGGCCAAGGTTTGTCGGCCGAGGACTGCCTCAACAAACTGATCGGCGACGATCCAGGCCGATCTGTGCGGCAACTTGGGATCGTCGATGTGCAGGGCCGGGTCGCGGTCCATACGGGATCGGATTGCGTAGACTGGGCGGGGCATAAGACCGGCCATCAGTTCACCGTTCAGGGCAACATGCTGGTGGGCGCCGCCACGGTCGAGGCCATGGCGCAAGTGGCCGCGGCCAGTGAGGCTTCGCCACTGCATGAGCGCCTCATGCTTGCACTTGAAGCCGCTCAGGCAGCGGGCGGAGACAAGCGTGGCAAGCAGTCGGCTGCCCTCAAGGTGTTCAACAAGGAAGAGTTTGCATGGCTCGACGTCCGGGTCGACGAGCATCGTCACCCCGTCGCCGAACTGCGCCGCGTGCTGGAAATCGCCAAGCAGCAGCTGCTGCCCTTCATTGACGGCATGCCCTCACGGGACGATCCCATCGGCGGAATTCCGGAGAACGTGACCGCGATGATCATGACGCCCCCACAATACCGGCCGGGAGGCAACGGCGGGGCTTGAGCTCCGGCCGACCCGGACGAGCGCTCCCATTTTAATCCGTCCGCCTGGATCCACAGCGCCGCGCCGCCGATCTTCTCAGAGAAGAAGGAAGTCAGGTAGATACCGTGACCAGCCCAGCCCCCCGCATTGAAATCGATCCCCTCCTTGTCGAGCGGCTCGTCATGGAGCTTGCCGCGTTCGGCGCCTATGGCCAGACTGGCGTTTGGCGTCCAGTCTACACGCCGGAATGGGTCCAGTCAGCGGAATGTTTCGCGCGCTGGTGCGAAGTCGCCGGACTACAGGTCCATCGCGACGCAGTCGGCAATGTCTGGGGCCGTCTGTCGGGGCGGGAGCAAGGACCCTCCATCGTGTCCGGCTCCCATCTCGACACGCAGTTGCCGGGCGGCCGTTACGACGGGGCGCTCGGGGTAATTGCAGCACTCATTGCTATCAAATCACTCAAGGAGCAGTTCGGCCAGCCGCGGCGCACGCTCGAAGCGCTCGCGCTCTGCGAGGAGGAAGGCAGCCGGTTTCCCACCGCGGGCTTCTGGGGGTCGCGAGCGATCGTCGGCAAGATCAAGCCCGGTGATGCGGAATCCACCTTCGGCCGGGCGGGCGAGACCATGGCGGCAGCCATGAAAGCGGTGGGCCTCGACCACGCCCGCATTCCTGAAGCGCAGCGAACCGATATCGACGCATTCATTGAGGTGCACATCGAGCAGGGCCCGATCTTGGAACAGGCGGACCTGCAGGTGGCGATCGTCGACGCGATTACCGGCATCCGGCATACTGAGTACATGCTGACCGGTGTCGCCAATCACGCTGGCGCCTTTCCAATGGATCTCCGCAGCGATCCCATGGCTGGCTTTGCCGAAATCGCCACCGGCGTCATCAACACGGCCCATCGTATGGGTCGGCCTGCGGTCACGACAGTCGGACGGGTGGCGGTGGACCCAAACGCGGCAGCCATCATCCCGCGAGCTGTGACCTTCACGGTGGACGCGCGGCATCCGGATCCTAGAGACGCGGAGAAGCTTTATTCACTCCATGACGGTTTGACCCGCGAAGTCGCGGCACGTCGGGGCCTCACGGTCGAGAGCCGTATCCTGTTCGACCATAAGCCGTGCCCCAGCGACCCAGGCCTTGTTGAGACCTTGAAACGCGCCGCCACCGAACAGTCCGTGCCCACGCTCACCATGGCGAGCGGTGCGGGCCACGATACCCAGCAGATCGCTGCTGTCGCCGACCGGGTTGCCATGATCTTTGTTCGCAGCAAGGACGGCCGCAGCCACACGCCGGAGGAGTTTTCCAGCGTCGGTGATATGGTCGCGGGAATCAAGGTTCTGGCCGCGGGCTTACTCAAACTCGCCTACGGTCCTTGAGGCTGACTGGAGCTCCTTCATGGAGCAGCGCCTCCGGTACTCTCAAGCAGCAAACCTCGACAAAGTGGCCGACTGTATCGCTCTCGCCGCGATACTGGTACGTGAAAAGACTGTCAAAGATTGTACGGCGATATTTCGAATTTGAGCTGTCTATACAGTTGACTTCGGAACATGCGGCTCATATCCGTCAATGACCCTGTGGGAATACTCGTTCATGAGAGATCACATTTTGAGAGATGAACGTTATGATTGAATCCCACCCCATCGACGATCTGTTTCCCTTGCTTGACGGCCCGGACTTCGAAAAGCTCGTTGAAGACATCCGTGACAACGGGCAGCAGGCTCCGATCAGCTTGTTTGAAGGAAAGATCCTCGACGGTCGAACTCGGCATCGTGCCTGCCTGAAGGCGGGGGTTGAGCCGTGGACCGAGGAGCCTTCCATCTCTGACCCATTCAAGTTTGTAGTCTCGAAGAACCTCCATCGCAGGCATCTGACCCCCAGCCAGCGCGCCACGATCGCTGTTGAGTCGGCCAACATGAAGCGCGGCAACAATCAACACAGAGGGTCTGCAAATTTGCAGACCCTCTGATCTCGGAATCAAGCAGCCAAGGCGTTCCAAGTTTCCGAGAGCTCGGTGAATTCTGCTGCCGCGGTCAAACGCGACGCGCCCGAAGCGTTCCAGGCGGTGAAACAAGGCAAGTTCTCGCTCAACATGGCATCCAAGATAACCAAGCTGTCCGAACAGGATCGCACCGAGGTGCTAGCTATCCCCGACAATAAAGCCAGGAAAGCTGCGGTCAAATCTAAGACGGCCGAACAAGCCAAGGTATCGCGGACTAAGGACGCGCGAGTTGGATCTGTGGCCCGCCGGAGTGCCGAGCTCGCGGGCCAAATATACAAATCAACCCTTTTGGACGCCAATTTTCCCGTGGTTGTAGATGTTCACTGGGGCATGCCCGAACAGCTTCCCCGGATCTGCTGAATACCCTGATTTTTGTACCAACGTGAGCCCCTGCTGCTGGTGCGCGTTGGCCGGCAACGCCGGCAGCCAGGCAAGTGGGACCAGCGCAACGGCCCGGCCGTGGCGGTTTTTACAGGGGGCGCCCATGACGCTGGATGACCGCACCTTCCCCGTTCGCAAAGAAGACCAGAAGGAGCTTGTGGCTCAGGTCCAGCACCTCGAAACGGCCAGCAGTGACCTCGAATTCGAAGCTGCGGTGCTCATGGGCCTCGATATCGGCGACACCCCGTGAGAGCGCGGCAACGAGGTGCTGGTGCGTCATCCCGTGCGGAGCGATGCAGCCCTTGGAAAAGTTGTAGCGCAGGTAAAAATCTTCGGCAGACACCATTTCGGGATGGCGGAATATGATGTCG
>JBBPYT010000118.1:0-14117 GCA_038199665.1 Hyphomicrobiales bacterium | reverse complement strand
GGGGATCGACGGGATGGACCTCGTCCCCGAGGTTACGGCGGGGCAGCGCTTCGACTGGGACGAAACGACCTGGAGGCTCGGGACGGGGTTCGGCCGGCAAAGCGCCCCGAAGCACCGGGTCGTGGCGATCGACTACGGCGTGAAGCGCAACATCCTTCGCCTTCTGGCAGAAACCGGCTGCGCCGTGACCGTCGTGCCCGCAACAGCCTCGGCCGAGGAGATCGTGGCATTGCGGCCCGACGGCGTTTTCCTGTCGAATGGCCCCGGCGATCCGGAGGAAACGGCGCGCTACGCCGGGCCGGTGATCCGCGACATCATCGACCGCAGGGTTCCGACCTTCGGCATCTGTCTCGGGCATCAGTTGATGGCGCTGGCGCTCGGCGGCAAGACCGTGAAGATGCGCCAGGGTCACCACGGCGCCAACCACCCGGTCAAGGACACCAAAACCGGCAAGGTGGAGATCGTGTCGATGAACCACGGCTTCGCGGTCGATCTGGCCACACTGCCGCCCGAAGTGGTAGAAACCCATGTTTCGTTGTTCGACGGCACGAACTGCGGCATCGCGCTCACCAATCGGCCAGCTTTTTCGGTGCAATACCATCCTGAAGCCTCGCCCGGGCCGCATGACAGCTACGCCCTGTTCCGGCGCTTCGTGGCGTTGATGGACGAGAATCGGCCGGCCGCGGAAGGGGATCCGCACCCCCTGGTCCGCTCGGCTCCGTGAATTCCAGGTGAAGGCCGGGTGAACGCGCGCCTCATCGGCAGTTCAACCTGGCGGCGGTATTCCTCTCCTTAAATCATCAGGATGAGGAGTTTTATAAATGTTCAAACGTCTCCTAATCGCCGCCGCAGGCGCCGTTGCGCTGAGCGCAGCGGCTCTGCCCCAGGTGGCTTTTGCCCAGCGAATGGACCACAACGGCCCTGGCCAGATGGACCGGGGCGGCCCGGACGACATCCGGATTCATGGTGGCCACGGGCACTTCGGCCGGGGCGAAGGCCTTCGGTTGCGCGAGGACCAGCGGAACTTCGGGAACATCGGCGGGATGGGCCATCACGGCCCCGAGGACTTTCGCATGGCTGGCGGACACCGGCAGTTCGGCACCGGCGAAGGCTTTCGATTCCGAGTGGAACATCCACGTTTCAGCGACCGCGAAGGCTTCCGGTTCCACCCCGCCCCAGGGCACTTCGGCGATGGCGACCGGTTCCGCAACCGCGGTCGCTTCGACAACCGGCGCGACTTCAGCGGACGCGAGTTCCGGCTCGGCTACCGGTTCGGCGTGATCCGCCCTTACCCGGCCTATGTCGGCCATCCGCACCGCCTGGTGGCCTTCACGGCGCCTTATGCGCGTTCATACGTGCTCAACGCAGGCTACGGCCTCCCCCGCGCCGGATGTTCGACGCGCCGCAGCGTTTCGCTTACACCGGTCGGCTGGCACAAGATCGTCACGGTGCGCACCTGTTACGTCCGCTGAGCTCGAAGTCGGACACCTCAAAGCTTGTTGAGGAAACCGCCAAACGCCATCAGACCCTCGGGCCACGGACCATGGCCCGAGTCGGTGTTGATATGGCCGGCCTCGCCGGCGTCGAGCAATGTGGCGCCCCAGGCCTCCGCCAGCAGGGCCGTCTGGTTGAAGGTCGAATAAGGGTCGTTGCGACTGCCGACCATAAGGGTCGGAAACATCAGCTGGTGGGTCGGAGCCGGCGCGAAAGCGGGGTCTATGGCCGGCAGCTCGCGCATCGCTGCGTCGCTCGGAGGTGCGACCAGGAAGGCTCCGGCGATCGGGGGCAGACCCTTGCTGGTGGCGTGCGCCAAGCCGATCACACCGAGGCTGTGGGCCACCGCCACGACGGGCCGCTCGCATCCTGCGATCGTGTCCAAGATTTGCCTGACCCAGGCTGAACGGTTCGCATTCTCCCAGCCGAGCGGCTCGACGCGTCGCGCGTTTGGCAGCCGGGTCTGCCAGCGGCTTTGCCAATGTTCGGGACCCGATCCGCCCAGACCGGGGATTATGACGACATCGGTGTCACGGCTGCGCATGGATCGACTTCGACAGGCGACGGGAGAAGTTCAGGAACCCGCAACCTCGACCCTCGTTCCGCCCCGGACGGATTCCCTGAAATCAGCGGCGGCACGAAAAGCAAATTCAAGATTCCGAAATTGGCCGATGGTCGCGAACTGCGGCTTTGTGGTGCTCGCCGTGCCAGCGATGATTTACGCGACGCTATTGGCCGGAATCGTACGCGCACCGATCCTCGTCGGCTTCGCTGCCCTGCGCAAGCTCTCCGAGAGGCATTTCGAATTCGCCCAGCTTTCGCGCTGCGCCATCGTCGACCCTGGTTTGACGGGGGAAAAAGGACCCTAACGATCAAGCTAATAGACTGAGGTATCGTTGTAGGTATCTCGCTGTGCGAAGGGCTATGATTCACCTCATGGCATAAGCTTTGATTTAACCGGAACGACGGGGGCCAGAACAGCGCCGGATGCATGATTTTGAGATCTAGGCACGTGCAATGTATCGAAATGGTCCGACTTCGGCCGAACCTGTCGACCCCGCGATCGAGCAGAACCGGCAAGCCGGCGATGTCGCGACCGAGATTCGGGACGTTCTCGCGCATCTGAAGCGCCGTCGATCTTGGATCGGCGTCGTCGCCGTGATTGCGGCATTCCTGGGCATTGCGTTGGCCGCCAAGATTCCCCGGCTCTATACGGCGACATCGCAGATCATGGTCGATCCACGCGGACTTCGCGTGGACGATCAGGTCGTGCCCGCCGGGCAGGTTCCGGACGCCCAGTCGTTCCTGGCCGAAGCGCAATCGCGCGTTCTGAAGTCGGACAGCGTTATACAGCCGGTCGTCGAACAGGAACATCTGGCGTCGGATCGCGAATTCAATGGCGAACCTCGTTCTCCGCTCGGCGCAGCATGGGAGCGTCTGGGCAAACTCTTCTCGGGCCGCAAGACCGACGATCCCGAGGCGGTCGCGCTTGCCAATTTCGACGATGCGGTCCGGGTGCGGCGCATTCCGGCAAGCTTTGTTCTGGAGCTGAGCGTTCGGTCCGAGGATGCGGAAAAGGCCGCCCGGTTGGCGCGCGATATTACAGAAACCTATTTCGCCAACCGGGAACAAGCGCGTCAGGAGGCAGCCAAACGCGTCAGCGAGGGACTGGCGAAACGCCTCGACGAGCTCGGCGCCGAGGTGAATCGAGCCGAAAAGGCGGTCGGCGCGTTCAAACGCCAAAACAACATCGCGGGCGCGACCGGGCAGCTCGTGAGCGAGCAGCAGCTTGAAGAACTCACAAGCCAGCTCACCGATGCTCACGTCCATGCCGGCCAGTTGCGGGCCCGTTACCAACAGGTCCAGCGGGTCCAACACTCTGGAGCGATGCCGGACGCCACCACTGAAGCCGTGCAATCGCCGACCGTAACGGCGCTGCGCACCCGCTACGCCGTGGCCAAGCAGATCGAAGACAACCTGCTCTCCACCGTAGGGCCACGCCACCCGAGCCTGGTCGCCGCCCATGCCGAGACTGCGGGTTTGCGCAGGCTGATCGCAGACGAGGTCGGTCGTATCGCCGCAACGGCCCGTTCCGACTACGAGCGGGCCCGGGCCAGCGAGGAAACCCTTTCGCGCGACGTCGACTCCATCGCGCGGGAAACCGGAAGCGCAAATACCGCGGCGATCCGTTCCCGCGAGCTCGAGCTCGAGCGCGAGGCGCAGGCCCGTCGCACCATCTACGAGTCCTTCCTGGCGCGTTCACGCGAAGCACACGAACGGGGTGATCCGCCGGTCGACAATATCGCGGTCATCTCGGCCGCGACTGCGCCGCTGAAGCCGGGCGGAACTCCGCCGGTCCTGATCGTGCTGGTTGCCACCGTGTTCGGGGCCATTGCGAGCGCGCTCGGAGTTCTGGTTCTGGATCGTCTAAGAGGGCGGCTGATAACACCGCGGCAGCTTGGGCGAGCTACAGGTTTGCCGATGCTTGCTGTCGCCGGGCGGCGAAGCGCGAAGAGCCTCGGCCTGTTCGGCATCGGACGCAAGGCCGAGCCAACGTCGGCGCTTGCCACATCGGCGCAGGATCTCGCGACATTGCGCAGCGCGCTGGACGACATCGCGCCCCAGCTCGTGCCGCGGATTATCCTGTTTCTCAGCGGCTCCGGAAGGGCGGCGGACGCGTGGCTGCCTGTCGATCTGGCCGGCAGCGCCTGCGAAAGCGGCTCCCGCGTGCTGTTTATCGATGCTGACTATGACGCGATGACGCGCCCGCTCGCAACCGCCGCCGTAACGGATCCGAATGCCTGGCCGGACGTCAAAAAGACCGGCATCAGGAATTTGTCCGTCCTTTCATGGAACAGCGCCCTCGTTCGACCGCTGGCCGCGGAAGGCGGCGGAATGTCCAACATGTTCCTGCGCCTCGCGGCCGACCACGATTACGTTTTTATCCACGCCTCGGTCCCCGGCAGCGCCTTGCGGGCCAGAACCCTCGCCGCGACGGCCACGAACATCGTCCTGACCATCGATTCGGAGGCCGCAACGTTGAGCGACATCAATGCGATCCGTCGCGAGGTCGGACCATTCGCGTCCAAGGTTGGCGGATTCATCTGGGTGAGCAGCGCGCGTCAGGCATCGGAGGGTCCCTGGGCTACGGGTGCCCAGAACCGCACGCAGGCGTCACGGATGGGGAACACCGCCTCGACCGCAGCCCGGCCCGACGCCGCATGAGCGTCGAAGCGGCAGCCATGCCGGCCGGCTGGCGGCCGGACCCGCTGAGCAAGATTTGGTTCCGCACCAGGACGGCGCCGGTAAGCATCCGCCGACCATGTCCTTTACCTTAGACAATGCCCCGGACACGGCGCACCGTCACGGCGCGCGCACCTTCGAGCACCCATGACGTGCGGCGTCTGCCTCGCCGGCGGATGTGCGACAAACGCGATGGGTCCTGGACTTCCGTGCGCGTCAAGCATTGCCCGTGCTGCAACCCTCCGGGTCGCTGGCCACCCTGGAGCGTGTCGCGTACCGAATAGAGCTTCGTCGCTCCGATGCTAGACGCGACAGCGTTCGGCGAGAGACATTGCGGGCCGCTACGCCTGCCGGAGCTGTGCTGTCTTGCGCTTTTCCTTCTTCAATCTTCTCCGCCAAAGCTTCTCCGGTCACACCGGCTGGCCGGAACAATGGCGTTCGCCGGAGCCCCGGCCCAGCTACGATGCGGTGATCGTCGGGGCGGGCGGGCATGGCCTCGCGACAGCCTATTACATGGCCACCGAACACGGCATGCGGAACATCGCGGTCGTCGAGAAGGGCTGGCTCGGCGGCGGCAACACCGGCCGCAACACCACGATCATCCGGTCCAATTATCTTTGGGAAGAGAGCGAAGCGCTCTACAATCACGCGCTCAACCTGTGGCAGGATCTGTCGCACGTCCTGAACTACAATGTGATGTACTCGCCGCGCGGCTGCATGATGCTGGCCCACAACACGCACGACGTCCAAGTCTTCAGGCGACACGTACACGCCAACAGGCTGGCCGGAATCGACAACGAGTGGCTGACGCCCGAAGAGGCCAAGGGCTTCTGTCCGATCCTCAACATCTCACCCCATCTTCGATACCCCATCGTCGGGGCGACGCTGCAGCGCCGCGGCGGCACGGCCCGTCATGATGCGGTGGCCTGGGGCTATGCGCGGGCCGCGTCGGCGCTCGGCGTCGATATCATCCAGAATTGCGAAGTCGTCGGCATTCGTCGAGACGCCTCCGGGGGAGTGACCGGGCTCGACACCACACGCGGCAGCATCTCGACCAAGCGCATCGGCGTCGTGGCGGCGGGCAACAGCAGCGTGGTGATGGCCATGGCGGGCGTCCGCCTGCCGCTCGAAAGCTACCCGCTGCAGGCGCTCGTTTCCGAGCCGGTGAAGCCGCTGATGCCCTGCGTCGTCATGTCGAACACGATCCATGCCTACATGTCGCAATCCGACAAGGGCGAACTGGTGATCGGGGCCGGCACCGACGCCTACATCTCCTACAGCCAGACGGGTGGGCTGCACATCGCGACTCACACGCTCGAGGCCATCTGCGAGCTGTTCCCGATGGTCCGGCGGCTGCGCATGCTGCGCAATTGGGGTGGCATCGTCGACGTGACCCCAGATCGCTCGCCGATCATCGGCAAGACGCCTGTGCCGGGGTTGTTCGTCAATTGCGGCTGGGGCACGGGCGGGTTCAAGGCCACCCCCGGATCGGGGCACGTCTTTGCCCATCAGGTGGCGACCGGCGAGCCGCATCCGATCAACGCGCCGTTTTCGCTCGACCGGTTCCGGACGGGCCGGCTCATCGACGAGGCGGCCGCGGCCGCGGTGGCGCACTGATGCTGCTGATCCCCTGTCCCTTTTGCGGCCTCCGGCCGGAGCTGGAATTCCGCTACGGCGGCCATGCCCACATCCGGCGTGAGCCCGCGTCGTCCGACGACCAGGCTTGGGCGGAATTCCTGTTCGTGCGCGACAATCCCAAAGGCATCATGGCTGAGCGCTGGCGTCATGTGTCGGGCTGCGGGCGCTTCTTCAACGGCCTGCGCGACACGATCAGCGACAGGATACTCGCGACCTACAAAATCGGCGAACCCAGACCCGACCCGGGCGAACTCCCGCCGGAGGGCGAAGCACCCCGCATCGGGGCAGGGGACGAGGTTCGGCCATGAGCGGCCGGTTCCGTACCGCCCAAGGCGGTCGCGTCGATCGCGCCACGCCGGTCCGCTTCACCTTCGACGGCGAGCCCTATGTGGGGCTGCGCGGCGATACGCTCGCGTCGGCGCTGCTGAGCCATGGCGTGCACCTCGTCGGTCGGTCATTCAAATACCACCGTCCGCGAGGCTTCCTGTCGGCCGGCGCCGAGGAGCCGAACGCGCTGGTTTCCGTGGCGCGCGATGCTGCACGGGTCACGCCCAATCTGCGCATGACCCAGGTCGAGCTTTACGAAGGGCTCAGCGGCACGAGCCAGAATCGCTGGCCGCGTCTCGGCGTCGACATCGGCGCGATCAATTCGCTGTTCTCGCCGATGTTCGTGGCCGGCTTCTATTACAAGACCTTCATGGGACCGCGCTTCATCGGCGGCGCCAAGGTCTGGGCCGAGGTGTTCGAGCCTCTGATTCGCCGTGCCGCCGGCCTTGGCGAGCCGCCGCGGCTGCCGGATCCGGATCGCTATGATCATCGGTTCGGCCACTGCGACGTACTGGTGGTCGGCGCCGGGCCGGCCGGCCTCGCGGTGGCGCTTTCCGCTGTTCGAGCGGGATCGCGCGTCATCCTGTGCGACGAGAACAGCGAGATGGGCGGTTCGCTGCTTGCTGCACCGGCGACATCGATCAACGGCAGGCCCTCGGCGGCCTGGATTGCCTCGGCGCTCGACGAACTTGCGGCAGCCGGGGTCACACTGCTGCCGCGGACCCAGGCCTTCGGCTATTACAATCACAACTTCGTCGGTCTTTGTCAGCGGTTGACGGACCATCTCGACGTCGCTCCGGTCGGGGCGCCGCGGGAACGCATGTGGCAGGTCCGGGCCGGCCATGTGGTCCTTGCGACCGGTGCCACCGAGCGACCGCTCGTGTTCCCGGACAATGACCGCCCCGGAATCATGCTGGCCGACGCCGCACGAGCCTTCCTCAACCGCTATGGGGTGAGACCGGGCACCCGCGCGGTGGTGATCGCCGCACACGACAGCGCCTATCGCACCGCCATTGAACTCGCGGCTGCCGGCGTCGCCATCGCCCGCATCGTGGATGTCCGGGCGCATCCTGGAAGCGCTCCGGTGGATTTGGCGCGGGCCCAAGGAATTCCGATCTCGGTGGGCTCGACGATCATCGACGTAAGAGGGGCGCTGCGGGTTCGCGGAGTTACCGTGGCGCAGGTGGCGGGGGAGCACGTCATCGATTTCGAGCAGATTCCCTGCGATCTCTTGCTGATGAGCGGTGGTTGGACGCCTGCCGTTCACCTCTTTTCGCAGTCGCGCGGAAAGCTCCGTTTCGATGAGGCGACCCAGACCTTCGTACCGGGCAAGCCGGCTCAGGCTCAAAGCTCCGTCGGGGCGTGCAACGGCGTTTGGGGAATTGCGGCTGCGCTGGAGCAGGGCGACGCTGCCGGGCATGCGGCGAACGGGTCGGGGGCGGCCCGCCGCTATGCCGTCGAGGGGGACGATGCGGACGATCGCGGCGGTTTTCTCGGCGCCCTTCCGCATGGGCGCGCTGCCTCACGCGTGAAAGCCTTCGTCGACTTCCAGAACGACGTCACGGCCAAGGACATCCGGCTCGCGGTGCGCGAGGGCTTCCGCTCCATCGAGCACGTCAAGCGCTACACGACGAGCGGCATGGCGACCGACCAGGGCAAGACGTCGAACATGAATGCGCTTGCCATCGCGGCCGCGGCGCAGGGCAAGTCCGTGCCGGAGGTCGGGCTGACGACTTTCCGGCAGCCTTACACGCCCGTCACCTTCGGCGCTTTCGCGGGCTTTTCCCGGGGCGATCTGTTCGACCCCATCCGGGAAACGCCGACCCATGCCTGGGCGGTGCGAAAAGGCGCTCGGTTCGAAGATGTCGGCCTGTGGAAGCGGGCGCATTACTTCCCCGACAGCGGCGAGGATATGCACGCCGCGGTGGCGCGGGAGTGCCGCGTGGCGCGCGCTGTCGCCGGAGTGTTCGACGGGTCTACGCTGGGCAAGATCGAGGTCGTCGGGCCGGATGCGGCGGAGTTCCTGAATCGGCTCTACACCAACAGCTGGAGCAAGCTCGAGCCAGGCCGCTGCCGTTACGGGCTGATGCTGACCGAGTCGGGTTTCGTGATGGACGATGGCGTCGTCGGGCGCCTTGCGCCGGACCGCTTCCACGTCACGACGACGACAGGCGGAGCGGCGCGCGTGCTCGGCCACATGGAAGACTATTCGCAGACCGAGTTCCCCGAGCTGAAGGTCTGGCTGACCTCGACCACGGATCAATGGGCGGTGATCGCCGTGCAGGGACCGCGCGCCCGGGACATCATCGCGCCGCTGGTCGAAGGGATCGACATCTCGGCCGCGGCTCTCCCGCACATGAGCGTGCGCGAGGGCCTGGTCTGCGGCGTTCCGACCCGGTTGTTTCGCGTGAGCTTCACGGGCGAACTCGGCTTCGAGATCAACGTGCCTGCCGACTACGGACGGGCGGTCTGGGAAGCTGTCTGGGCCCAGGCCGAACCTCTCGGCGCCGTGCCCTATGGCACCGAAGCCATGCATGTGCTTCGCGCCGAGAAAGGCTACATCATCGTCGGGCAGGAAACCGATGGCACGGTCACGCCGGACGACCTCGGCATGGGCTGGGCGCTCGCCAAGTCCAAGCCCGACTTCGTCGGCAAGCGCTCGCTCGACCGGCCCGATCTCGTCGTCCCGAGCCGCAAGCAGCTGGTGGGGCTTTCGACGGAGGCCGGCAGGGTGCTTGAGGAGGGCGCGCAGATCGTGCCCATCGCGGATCCGCCGCGCGGCACCCATGCGATCGGGCACGTCACCTCGGCCTATTGGAGCCCCACGCTGCGTCGTCCGATCGCGCTGGCCCTCGTCGAGGGCGGTCGCTCCCGCATGGGCGAAACGCTCTACGTTCCCATGCCGGGCGGCTCGACGGCTGTGAAGGTCACGTCGCCGGTGTTCTACGACCCCCAAGGAGCTCGCCTCAATGGCTGACCACCTGGCCGAGGCAGTGCGTCGCGGTCCGCTCGCCGAACACGCACCGGCCTCGATCGGCCTGTGCCCGCCGGCCACCCGATTCATCTTCCGCGGTGCGCCCGAAGCCGCCCGACCTTGCGGCCGCGCGTTCGGCTGCGATCTGCCCCTCGACGCTTGCCGCGCCGAACAGGTCGGGGAGCGGGCCGCGCTATGGCTCGGCCCGGACGAATGGCTTCTCCTCGGTTTGGATGCAGCCGTTCCGGCAGACCTTTTCGGGCTCATCGACGCGGCGCTCGGCCGCCTGCCGCATAGTCTGGTCGACGTGTCGCATCGTCAGATCGGGATCGAAGTCGCGGGACCGGGCGCGGCACGCTTGGTCAATGCCGGGTGCCCGCTCGACCTCGACCCGAGAGCGTTCCCGATCGGAATGTCGACCCGCACCGTATTGGCCAAAGCCGAGATCACCTTGTGGCGGCAGACCGGAGATCGGTTTCGGATCGAGGTGGCTCGCTCCTTCGCACCCTATGGGCTGGCCTTTTTGAAGAACGCGGAAGACCTGAGAGGAATGTAGAACGTCAATTCGGGGTCAGCACTCCGACGGAGGCCGGCGCCGCCCGAGCTCAGGGTTCGTCCCGGACGGCGCCGCGGCAAGCCTCCGAGGCCTGGGCAGCATGATGGCTTCGGGACAGGTCAACAGAGTCGCCGTCGCCGTAGCTGTCGTGAAGCCGGACCCAGTCGGCTAGGGCGTAGTTGGGACCGGTCTCGTTGCGGCCTTTCGGCGTGAGGTCGAGGTAGTTGTACGCGCCGATCAGCAGGTCGCCTCCCCGCCCGTAGCTGGAATAGGTGTGAAAGATGTCGCCGATGGCATCCTTGTAGAACACGCTTGCGCCCGGGAGCTCGTCATTCCCGTCTTGCATAGAGTAGTTGTAGTCCACTTTGCCGGACGAAACTTGGTCATTCGTGAACGACACGTGGTAGTCGTAGTTGAATTGGCTTCCGAACGACGACACCCATTTGAAGCGCCAGCCCATGCGCTTCTTGAAGGCTGCGAGTTCGGCAAAGGGCGCGCGCGAGACGACCAGCAGCGTCACGTCGTGGTGCGCGAGGTGTACAAGGCTTCCATCGATGTGATCGGCCAGAAAGGAGCAGCCCGGGCAGCGGTGCTTCGACCCCGGACCGAGCATGAAATGATAGACGATCAACTGACTGCGTCCGTCGAATAGGTCGGCGAGCGTCTCTTTGCCGTTCGGCCCCTGGAACACATAGCCCTTGTCGATCTTGACCCAGGGCAAGGCGCGGCGTTCCCGGCTCAACTCATCGCGGGCTTTGGTCAGCGCCTTTTCGTTCGCCAGATGCGCCTTGCGCGCCACGAGCCATTCTTCCCGAGACACGATTTTGTGCGGGTCCATGGTTCACTCCTTCCCGGGGGGTCGAATTGTGTGCGCCGCCGAGGCGCCGCCCCCTCGCAAATAGGGATCGCCCCTGGCGGCCCTTTCGGCTTAGGACGAAGGCGTGATCCAGCCGATGACCGAGCCCCACGGCTCGCGCAGGATGGCGATCCGGCCCACACCGGGCACGTCGAAGGGTGGGCGCATCGTCGTCGCACCGGCCGCGACCGCCTTTTTGAGGCGGGCGTCGACGTCATCGACGGCGAGATAAGACATCCAGTTCGGAGGCACATTGTCGAATTCGGCCCCCTTCATCTCGAAAATGCCGCCGACAGGCTTCTCTCCCACCTTGGCCACCCAATAGGTCATGTCGCCCATGGGCATTCCGTCGAAGCTCCAGCCGATCGTGTCCCCGTAGAACGTCTTGGCCCGCTCCGGATCGCGGGTCATCAATTCGTTCCAATGAAAGCTGCCATGCGACCACATCGTCAGATCCTCCCTGATCATCGTTCATTCTCGTCGACTCTCGTCCGTGTGCAACTCCTTTGATCGTCAGGCAAACAGCCGCTCGAGCGCGTCGAGCGCGCCGCTCCAGCCTGTCTGATGGCGGTCGCGTGCGTCTTCGTCGAAGAACCGCTCATGTGTCAGCGTCAGCACGGTGGCGTCGCCGTCGGGCCTGAGCGCGACCGTTACCAGTGACTCCCGTTCGGGCGTCGAACGCCACGCCCAGGTGAAAACGAGCTTCTCGTTCGGAACCACCTCGCGATAGACGCCGCCGACATCGTGCTCCTCCCCATCGGGAGTGCGAAAGCGGACGCGGAAGCTTCCGCCCGTACGCGCGTCCGCCTCGGCGCCGAGCGTTTCGGCCGGCGCAGGCCCCCACCAGGCAATCATTTTTTCCGGCTCCGTCCAGGCCTCGTAGACTTTTTCCGGCGGGGCACGGAGTCTCCGCCTAAGCGTAAGACTGGGCTTGGTGGCAAGACTGGATTCTGAGGACATGTCTTCTCCTCCACGAACGCCGCAAGACGGTCGAGTTGTTCGGACCAGAAGCGCTGATAGCGGTTCAGCCAGTTCATCGCTTCCTCCATGGGCGCCGCCGTCAGCTGGCACGCCACGGTGCGTCCGGTTTTGGTTCGGGCGATCAGCCCGGCGCCCGACAGCACGTCGAGGTGCTTCATGATCGCCGGAAGCGACACCGCGAACGGTCGGGCGAGCTCGCTCACCGACAGGCTTGACTGCTCCCCGAGCCGCGAGAGCAGCGCACGCCTCGTCGGATCGGCGAGAGCCGCGAAGGTGCGGTCCAGGGAGAGGTCCGTACACTTAACCATTAAGTTAAGTTTATCGCCATGCCCGGAAGCCGTCAAACCTTCGATCGAGCGGGAGCTCGCTGCGCTCGAGACGACTTCGGTTCGCATCGCCCAATCTCGAAGGCCTTGGACGCACTTCAAGTCGTAAAATGGCCAGCACAGGTCCGAACCCTTATGCTCGCCTTGGCGCAACTACCGGAAAGTCGGACGAGCAGCATGAAATGCAGGCCTGAGCGAGGTTCGGCGTGGTCGGTGTGTTCGAACTGTTCAAGATCGGCATTGGCCCCTCCTCGTCCCACACGGTTGGCCCGATGAAATCGGCGCTGGCATTCGTTCGCGGGCTGTCGGCCGAGCACCTGTTGGACCGGACCGAAAGGATACAGGTGGACCTCTACGGCTCGCTGGCATGGACGGGTCGGGGCCACGCTACGGATCGGGCGATCATGCTGGGGCTTGCCGGCGAGGAGCCGGCGACGGTCGACATCGACCGCGCGGACGCTCTCGTCCGCCGTGCCCGTGAGGAGAAACGGCTGACTTTGCCGAGCGGCCGCGACATCGGCTTCGATCCGTCGAGCGACGTCGTGTTCGACACGTTGTCCGTGCCGCCGCGCCATCCGAACACGCTCGGCTTCGCGGCCTTCGACGGGGCACGGGATCTGCTCCGCAGCGAGCGCTGGTGTTCGGTCGGCGGCGGCTTCGTGGTCCGCGAGGACGCGTCGGAAGACTCCCTCGACGGCGACGAACCGGGTCCCTACCCGTTCCGCAGCGGCGTGGAGCTTCTGGCCCAGGGCCAGGCGAGCGGGCTATCGATCGCCGCGATGGTCCTGGCCAACGAATGCGCCCGGCACACGCAAGCCCAGGTCGAGAGCCATATCGACCAGGTGCTCGCGGTCATGATGAGCTGCATCGATCGGGGCCTGAAGACCGAGGGAGAATTGCCGGGTGGTTTGAAAGTCAAACGAAGGGCCAAGGCGATCCACGACCGCCTCAAGGCCAGCGAAGGCCTGAACGCCCGGTTTTCGCACGAGGTGATGGACCACGTCAGCCTGTTCGCCATGGCGGTCAACGAGGAAAATGCCGCGGGTGGGCGGGTCGTCACGGCGCCGACCAACGGGGCTGCCGGGGTGATCCCCGCCGTGCTGCGCTATTATCGCGACCAATGCGTCGGGGCGTCGCACGAGGGCATGCGCCTGTTCATCCTGACAGCGACCGCGATCGGCGCCCTGTTCAAGATGAACGCGTCCATCTCCGGCGCCGAGGTAGGATGCCAGGGCGAGGTCGGGGTCGCCTGCTCGATGGCGGCCGCCGGGCTTGCGGCTGCACTCGGGGGCAGCAATGCCCAAATCGAGAATGCCGCCGAGATTGGTATGGAGCATCATCTCGGGATGACCTGCGACCCGATCGGCGGACTGGTGCAGATCCCTTGCATCGAACGCAACGCGTTCGGCGGCGTCAAAGCAATCACGGCGGCGTCGCTGGCCCTGCACGGCGACGGCACCCACAAGGTGTCGCTCGACCATGTCATCGCCACCATGCGCCAGACCGGCGCCGACATGAGCGCCAAATACAAGGAAACCTCGCAGGGCGGCCTCGCGGTGAATTTCATCGAGTGCTGAGCCGCATGCAGCCCCGGTCGGGTGCCGCGTCACGCCTTTGTCATCGCCATCGAACATGCGATAGGGGGCAGCCGCGAGCTCTTTTGTGCTCCCTTCAGCCGGATTCCCGATGGCATCGAAATTCGTGGCCTTCACGTCGCTCGGG
>JBBPYT010000117.1:0-5009 GCA_038199665.1 Hyphomicrobiales bacterium | reverse complement strand
TGCTTCGGCCCGTTGAAGTCGGGATTGAAGGGCAACCCCGCCTGCTGGGCCGCCTGGACGAAGACGCGCGTCAGCAGGTGCGGGTGCTGCGTCGTCACCCCGAGCGGGCCGCCGTTGCCGTGAAAGGCGCCGGACAGCATGTCGTTGTCTTCCGAGCGTTTGAAATAGGGAAGCACCTCGCGGAACGACCAGCCCGCGCAGCCCTCCTGTTCGGCCCACATATCGAAGTCCTCGGGACAGCCCCGGGTGAACACTTGGGCGTTGATGGAACTGCCGCCGCCGAGCACGCGCCCCTGCGGATAAACCATGCGCCGGTTGTCGGCATGACGGGCGGGCGCCGTCGCATAGCCCCAGGTCAGCGGCCCCGTGGTCATCTTGAAGAAGCCGACCGGCATGTGGATGTAGCGGTCGGTGTCGCGCGGCCCCGCTTCGAGCAAGGTGACCGTTACGTCCGGATCCTCGGTCAGGCGCGCCGCAATGGCGCAACCAGCGGACCCACCGCCCACAATCACGTAATCGGGCATCGTATCCTCCGTGTCGTCCCTCGGCGGATGGTGCCGTTTTTCGGCCCCCTCGCCCGGCTTTCGCTTCCGCTCCCGGCGGCCTTTGTGGACTGTGCCGGACGGCTTGGGAAGAGCCGCAAAAGGGCCTGCCGCGACCGGCCGCCCCGCGCCGGATTTGCCACAAGGTCTCAACTTCCTCGCAGCTTTGCCAAGTTTGTAACCAACTGGTTAGTTCACCACAAGACGAACGCCCGATGTCGAGGTATGGGAGGAACTCTCATGAACCGGAGGAGACAGCCGCGAGAAAGGCCGACATTTCGCCGGCGTTGCGGCTGGATCTGCCAAGCCGATATGCCGGATTCGGTCCCCGCTCGCGGCGCCGGGCCGTCGAGCCGGGGTCAAGTCAAGCTTCAGCAGCCCGTGGCATCAGAAAGCGTTGCAAAATTGCGACGCATGCCAGGCCTCGTTTGGCAATAGGGTTAAAGTCCTTGTCTTCGCGCCAAAAATTAGCTGGAGTTTGCGACGTGCCCATCCGAGGAGGTTGAGCCGACTTCCGTCGGGAGGTTCGAACGGCCTTTTTTCCAAGTTCATGGAACTCGGAAGTAACACTTTGCAAAACTTGCACCGACGTCGGTGGCGACGGGTCGGCTTACATGGATGCGAGCCAAACCTCTCATGATGCAATTTCGACCGGGGAACGGGAAGGACACTACGGCCGCGGAGGATTCGGCGCAAAGACACAGCATCTGGGCGAAATCGGCGCGGCGACTGCAAACAATTCGAATATTCCAGAAGGTATGATTGAACTGGCGAGCTTGTTTGGTAGCTCGAACTACCATCTGCTCCAATCGCATTTTACACTCGGTCAGTCAGGTACCGGCACTCTGATCAGGTTTGATAACAGCCGGCGATTGAATTCATCCTACAGGGGTCGCCCGGAATCATCTTACTGCGAGCACCTGCAAGTTTGTGCGAGAGTCCGTTTCTGCTATTCGCGCCTAGATCGAGACGACCTCTCCCCTTCAGGTTTCAAACCAACTGAGACGGAGATACGATCGATCCGAAAGCGCTTCCTGTCCGCCGATATGAGGTTTCCCTTGGCAGCGATCATGACCTGGGCGTCGGTTCTGTTCCTGCTCGGCGCGGCTTTGTTCCTGCATGGCCTTTGGGTCGAGGGAAGCGAAGTTGGCTTCTGGTTCATGTCGTTCGCCGTGTTCGTCGCCGCGCTCGGCTGGTTCATCTCACCTTAGCCTGCAGGTGGGAAATGCCCTGGGGGTATCGTTTCGCTCTGGGTCTCCTGCCTGTGCGAAACACGGGTGGCCCGCGAAATCGGAGTCCTTATCGCTTTCGCCCCTTCCTCGGCGCTGCCCGGGGCTCGAGGCAGGCGACGCAGTCCCGATTCCTGCGCGCTTTTTGTCTGGGCGCCGCTGCGGATCGCTGTAGCAGGGCGCACGCCTGGCGCCGATGATTGGCAGCTCGGCTCATTGCCGCTATACTACGTCTGGTGGTGGAGCGCGGCGATGATCGGCAACAATAAGCGGCGTGGCGCGGTTTGCCCTGCGATATTGGTTGCGCTCAGCTTAGGCATAGGCGACGCACAACTTCACGCCGCAAGAGCACAGGAAGAAGTCTTTCCAGAAGCCTTGAATGCCTGTACGCAATTGACCGATCCGGCACGGATCCAGCAGTGCATCACGAGAGGCCAGGGTGGCCGAAAAATTCGAGGTCGGTTTACCTCCGAGCGAAAGGCCCCGGAAGGCATCAGGCCGAATTCGGAGACCCCTGCCGAAGCACCGCCGGCCTTCTCCGGACCCCCATAGCCTGAAACCTAAGATTTCGGGCTGGCCTTGATCGAAACCGGTATGGCGGGGGGTACTTTGAGCGTTGAATCTGGCTCGCCTTTGTCTCGCTCGAGATAATCCGCCAGCAGCTTGGCTCCCTTGACGGGGTCATCGAAGTTCCAAAGGTGCTTGCGCACGCCCTCCATGATGGTGGCATAGACTGCGAGATCGATAGCCTGCCGCACCGCCAGCTGCGTCGGCTCGTTGCGCGTGAAGCCTGCCTCCGCTTGCAAGAGTTTATCGATGGCGACGAACTTGTAGACGTTTGCGTTAAGCCCGAACGAGTAGATCGTTTTCGTCGTCGTGACGCTGTTGAGAACCTCGCCCGACTGCACCGAAACTACTCTTATGGCGACGGTGACGACGTCTTGCCGGTAGCTTGCATTGGCGCCGATGCCGAGGAAGTTGGCGCCAGCGCCTCCGGTGACCGTATTCGAATCGAAGCCGATGATGCCGCCCTCGAGGATCACCCCCGCGAACCGGATGGGGGGCAGCGGCTTTGCCGCCTCCTTCTCGAATTCTATCCGCGTCGCGCGGATCAGCTGGCGTTCCTGCAGGAGGTCGTTCAGGTTTCCGCGGTCGATGACCGTGAACCATTTCCCGCTGCCGGCACGTTGCAGCGAATCAGCCACAAAGCCCAGTCCGCCTTGTGTGACGGCGCGCGAAAAGACGGCGACATTGTCGTTCGGCTCGTTTTTACCGGTGAGATCCGGGAACGAGTAGACGGCGATATCGATCTTCCGTCTCGGTCCCGGAAGCAGTTCCAGGTTGACGCCCGACGCTGAAGCGGGTGTGACCTGCGGCGCCTGCTCGAGAAGCTCCTGGTTTCCGCCGGCGCATCCTCCGAGCATAGTCGTCAGGAGAGCTGCCGGTATACAGCCCTTCAACATCATCATATGAGCTCCAGGAACAATCGGATGTTTGCGCGGCTTATGGGGGCCATGGCCCGGATCACGGGCGCTTGCCCGGCCTATGGGCCTGCCGGAACGGTGACATTCGTGATCGTCTGGCCGTCGTTGATGGTAATGTCTATGTTTGCGCCCACGCGAACAAAGTCGATCGTCGTTCCCTGAAAGCTGAATTCTCCACTGTTTTGCGCATTGGTGCCGAAAATCGCAGTCGTGATCCTATTCGCCAGCGAACTGAAAAGCTGGCTGGTCAGCTGCTGCGCGAAAATCTGCCCAGGGGTTTGTGCTGCAGGGCTCGCAAGAGCGTTTCTCTGCGAGGCGGCCAATTGAGGTAAGTTCTGCGCCTGCGCTAGCCCAAGCAAAGTCCCCCCATTGAGCGGGCTGCCGCCGAATTGAGGGTTGACCGGGGTGTATATGATGCTGCCGGCGGCGGCCGGTGCCACCGCGAACATGGCCGCGAGGACAATGCTCAACGCCATAGCGAGCACTGGAGGGCGATTGGTCTTGGCTGGCATTCCTGACACTACCCCAAAATGCGCGGGACTCTCAGGATCAGAAGCCCCGATCCGCGGCCGACCGCAAGTCCTACTGTTCAATAGTTCGATCTTTGTCTCTTGTCGTGGCTGATACGCCACATAATCTAAATAGAGTAAAACAACCGAGGACTGCCGATTTCAGCGGCGGACCTGGGTGACCGTTATGTTCGCATTGCTTCCGATCTGCTGAAGGCCATAAGACAGCCTGGATCCGATCTGGGTGCTGCTGATGGCGTTGCTATCGCCCTGGACCGAAATCGCGATGGAATCGGCATTCCCCACCTGCGTGCTCGTCAGGGTGTTGCCGGTGCCGACCGCGGTGAGAGTGCTCACATTGCTGTTTCCGGTCTGCGTTGCCGATGCCTTGTTGACCGAGCCGGTTTGGTCGATCGTGACCACGTTGTCCGAGCCGCTTTGATCGAGCGTCGCGATGTTGCCTCCGGCCGCGGCCGGCGGGTTGATCGGCCGAACCGCCGATTGCGGAATGGTCTTGCCATTCACGATCAGGAATTGGGAAAGATCGGTGAACGGGTCGGTTCGCACCGGCCCCTGTGTCTCGTTCACGCTCTGGGCCTGCGCCGTCCGTATGGTCGGAAGAAACGCGGTCAACGCTGCGAGCGCGAACACGATCCTCCGGGCGGACCGCCCCCGCCCGAGCCTGGTGTGCTCTGCCTTGCTCATGGTTTTGCTCCCGCGTTCGACTCACAAGTGTAGGTCTGGTCTCCGACCTCGACCGTCAAGCGCGCCGAATATTCGGCTCCGCGCTCGATCCCGATCGTCGTCGATCCGACAAATGCCTCGATTTGACGCGATGCCGAAAATCGCCCGCTTTGGTTGATCGCGCTGCGGCCGCTCGGGCCCGCCTTCGCGATCGCCAAACGGTAGGTGCCGGTGACGTCGTCGCGGCTGACGATCCGACCTTGAAACCGCACAGAGGGCCCAAGCTCGCTGCTCACGACCGAGCAGGCGATGGCAGGGGCCGCTTGGGCAACGACGATGGCCGCACACATTCGAACGTTCCGCCTATTCTATGCCGATCAGCTCACCAAGCTGTACCGAATTCCGCCCGGGTTTGCCTGTCTCGCCAAATGTTCTGGAGGCACGACCGAAACGATCGTGCCTCCAGGGGACACCCGCATTCAACCCGACACCAAAGGTGGGACGCTCGCGTCCCACCTCCGTGGACGTCAATGCTGCGTGACGGAAGCGGGGTTGTTTGAG
>JBBPYT010000116.1:0-18456 GCA_038199665.1 Hyphomicrobiales bacterium | reverse complement strand
GTTCACGGAATTGCCCGTGGTGAGTGAGAAATCGCCCGAAGTGTTGGTGAAGGGGCCCAGATTGGTGACCGTGTTGGTCTGGCCCAAGGTCACCGTGCCGGTGCTGCTGCCCGCCAGCGTTCCCGCCTTGATCAGTCCCGAGCCGCCTTCCGTGAGCCCGGCCGTGATCAGGGTCAGCGTGTGCCCGGTCACGTCCACCGTGCCGGATACGTTCAGCACGCCCCCGGTCTTCAGCGTGAAGTCGCCCGCGGTGTTGGTGAAGGTGCCGACCTTTTCGGCAAACGCCGAGGCGGGCAGGATGACATCCGCGTGGAAGGCTGTCTCGGTGACGAAGAGATCCTGCACGACCAGATGGTCGAGCATGGCCAAGGCTTCGCGGGCATGGCGCAGATCGGGATCGGACATGGCCGGGTTCTCACCCTCGATGTACATGCCCTTGATGTTGCCGTCATGGATGGCGCGCATGATCTCGACGACGGTGAGACCCCGCTTAGGATCGAGCGAGTGGCCCCAGAACTCCTCGAAGAGCTCGGTAACCTGGGCTTTTTCGACCGGCTGGTAGTCCGGATAGAACATCGGGATCAATCCGGCGTCGGAGGCGCCCTGCACGTTGTTCTGCCCGCGCAAGGGGTGCAGACCGGTGCCTGGCCGCCCGACCTGCCCGGTGACCAGCGCCAGGGCGATCAGGCAGCGGGCGTTATCGGTGCCGTGGACATGCTGGCTGATGCCCATGCCCCAGAAAATGATGGACGCCCTGGAGATGGCATAGGTCCGCGCAACCTCCTTGATGGTCGCGGCCGGAATACCGCACACGGCTTCCATCTTTTCGGGGGGAAAGTCCTTGATCCGGTCCTTCAGCTTGTCGAAGCCCTCCGTGTAGCCGGCCACATACTGCTGGTCGGTCAGGCCTTCGGTGATGATGGTGTGCAGCATGGCGTTGAGCAACGCGACATCGCTGCCCGGCTTGAACGCGAGATGATGCGTGGCGTGGCGCGACAATCCCTGCAGGCGAGGATCGATGACGATGAGTTTTGCGCCGCGCTTGGCGGCGTTCTTGATGAACGTCGCGGCGACCGGATGGTTGACCGTGGGGTTGGCCCCGATGACGATGATGACTTCGGCGTCGAGCGCCGCCGAGAACGGCGCCGACACGGCGCCCGAGTTCAGGCCCTCCATCAGGGCCGCCACCGAGGAGGCGTGGCAGAGCCTGGTACAATGGTCGACGTTGTTGGAGCCGAAGCCCGTGCGCACCAGCTTCTGGAACAGATAGGCTTCCTCGTTGGAGCCCTTGGCGGAGCCGAAGCCCGCGAGCGCCTTCGGCCCGTGCCGGTCGCGGATCCCGACGAGACCACGCGCCGCGACATCCAGCGCTTCCTCCCAGGTCGCCTCGCGGAAATGCGTCCAGGGATTCGCGGGATCGACCTGATCGTTGGCGTGCTTGACGGCGTTGACCAGACGGATCAGCGGCTTCGTCAACCGATGGGGATGCTGGATGTAGTCGAAGCCGAACCGGCCCTTGACGCAAAGCCTGTTGTGGTTGGCCGGCCCGTCGCGGCCTTCGGCGTAGATGATGCGTTCCTCCTTGACGTCGTAGGTCACCTGGCAGCCGACGCCGCAATAGGGACACAGCGAATCGACCCTCCTGTCGGCCCAGACCACGCGGGTTTGATTGGCGTCGAGGAGAGCAGAGGGCATCAGCGCGCCGGTCGGGCAAGCTTGCACGCACTCGCCGCAGGCCACGCAGGTGCTCTCGCCCATGGGGTCGTCGAAATCGAAGACGATCTTCGCAGCATGGTTGCGATAGGCCATGCCGATCACGTCGTTGACCTGCACTTCGCGGCACGCACGCACGCAGAGGCCGCACTGGATACAGGCATCGAGGTTAACCCGCATCGCCGGATGGCTGGGGTCGCTCGTCCAGCGTCGTGCGGCCGGGAACCGGCTGGACCGGACGTCGACTTCGTCGGCCCAATGCCAGAATTTCGAATCCGGGTCGTGCGACGTCTCGCGCGCCGGCTGGTCGGCGACCAGCAGCTCCATCACCATCCTGCGGGCTTTGACGGAGCGCTCGCTTTGCGTCTTGACCTTCATGCCGACGGTGGGCTGACGCTTGCAGGAGGCCGCGAGCACTCGTTCCCCTTCAACCTCGACCATGCAGGTCCGGCAGTTGCCGTCGGCCCTGTAGTCGGGAGCCGGCGAATAACAGAGGTGCGGAATCCGCGTGCCGAGCCTTTGAGCCACTTGCCAGATGGATTCGTCCGGCTGTGCCTCGACCTGCTCTCCGTCGAGTTCGAAGACGATGCTTTGTGTCATTCCGCAGCCTCCCTGGGCGCGAACTCATCGGGAAAATACTTGATGACGCTGACCAGCGGATTCGGCGCAGCCTGTCCCAAGCCACAGATCGAAGCGTCCCGCATGGCGTCGCAAAGTTCCGTGAGCAGCGCCGTGTCCCAGTCGCGGCGTTCCATGAGTTTCACCGCCTTTTCAGTGCCCACCCGGCATGGCGTGCACTGGCCGCAGCTTTCGTCCTCGAAGAAGCGCATCAGGTTCAGCGCCGCCGCCTTGATGTCGTCCTGGTCCGACAGCACCACGACCGCCGCGGAACCGATGAAGCAGCCGTACTTCTCGAGAGTGCCGAAATCGAGCGGAATATTATCCAGCGAGGCCGGCAGGATGCCGCCGGATGCGCCGCCCGGCAGATAGGCCCGCAACTTGTGGCCCTGCGCCATCCCGCCGCAGAATTCGTCGATGAGTTCGCGCAGGGTTAGGCCCGCGGGACCAAGCTTCACGCCGGGTTCACGCACGCGCCCCGAAACTGAATAGCTCCTCAGACCGCTGCGACCGTTGCGGCCCTGGCTGGTCCACCAGTCGACACCCTTCTCGACGATGTCGCGCACCCAGAACAGCGTCTCGACATTGTTGATGAGGGTCGGTCGGCCGAAAAGCCCGACCTGAAACGGATAAGGCGGCTTGTGGCGCGGCAGGCCGCGCTTGCCTTCGAGACTCTCCAGCAGCGAGGATTCCTCGCCGCAGATGTAGGCGCCGGCGCCTCGCCGCATATGCAGGACCGGACCGCCCGGCGGGAGCTTGCCGATCTCGCGTTCAAGGATCTCGCGGCAAGCTGGATATTCGTCCCGCATGTAAATGTAGACATCCGTCGCTTCGACGACATGGGCGCCGATCAGCATGCCTTCGATGAAACGGTGCGGATCGGTCTCGAGATAATATCGGTCCTTGAACGTGCCGGGCTCGCCTTCGTCGCCGTTGATCGCCATGAGGCGGGGGCCAGGCTCGCCGAGAACCGCGCGCCACTTGCGCCCCGTCGGGAATCCCGCGCCGCCGAGGCCGCGAAGACTCGCATCGTCGAGCGCTTTCAGAATCTCTTCCGGCGGAAACGCTCCCGAGCGCAAGCGTTCGAGCAAAGCGTAGCCGCCCTGCGCCACATAGGACTCGTACTCGACATAGGACGGCAAGTGAGCGTGCGTGTCGCTCCGCCCGACCGCGCTGCCTACCAGCTCGACTGTGGCTCGGTCGATGAAGTTGTGGCCCACCTCGACCGCCGGGGCAGTGTCGCAGCGGCCGACGCAGGGTGCGCGCACGACCCGCACGCCTGGACCAAGCTCGCTCTTCAGACTGCCGAGCAGATCCTCCGCGCCATGCAGTGCGCAGGTGATGCTGTCGCACACGCGAACCGTCAGAGGGGCTATATCCGGATCGTCCTCCTTCACCACATCGAAGTGGGCGTAGAAGGTCGCGGTTTCGAACACCTCGGCGAAGGCCAGCTTCATCTCGTCCGCGAGAGCCGCGAGATGCGCCGCCGTGATCTGATGATAGTTGTCCTGAATGAGATGGAGATATTCGATCAGCAGGTCGCGCTGCCTCGGTCGATCGCCCAAGAGCGAGCCGATCTCGTGCTGCGCCTTGGGCTCGATCTGCCGGCCCTTTGGGGTCGGCTTAGCGCGCTTTCGCCCTTGACCCGGATGCTCGAAGCGTCGGACCTCAATGGCGTTGTCGTTCAGCATTCCAGGCTCGCTTTCGTGCACGGCGCGCAGCGGATCGAATATAGGGTGGCGGGCCGGCGATTCGAGACTGAGGTCGTCCGAACCTAAAGGCCGAACGACGACCCATGGCCGCCTTACCGGCTCCCGAGGGTCCTCGGGGCGAGGTCGTCAACCCACGGCGCCAGCGGCCGACAATTCGCATTGTTGATCGGCGATCTCTCACGTCTCCACGCGTGCTCCGGCGGGGTCAGCCCCCGGGGCCGAGGCGTGGCAGAGGGTGCGGCCGCCGCCAAGGCGCCGAGGGCGCCTCGACGAGAACGCGCGAACTCTCCTGGCGCGTCCCAATCAGGTTCGCGCCAGGAGCGCGTCAGCTGGCCTTGCCCATCTCGAAGACGTCGACCTTATTGCTCTCGTTTCGATACACATAGACCGCATGGGTTTTCGTGTCGACCGCGAGCGTGTGCATGTTCTTCTCGGAAGGCAGGCTGTCGACGACCTTGTTGCTGTCGAGATCGATGACGTCGACGACCCCTGACTTGTCGCCCACATAGGCCCGCCGCGCCGATTCGTCGATGATCGTGGCATCCACCGCGCCCGGAACCGGGATGGTGGCGACCACCTTGCCGCTATTCGCATCGAGCACCAGCATCTTCTTCTCGCCCGTGCCTACGATCAAATGGTTCGTCTTGGCATCGTAGGCTGCGGCCTTTGTCGACCCCGTGATCCCGACGTCCCAAACGCTGTCGACTTTGCCTGTCTTGGCATCGATGACATCGACGACGTTGTCGTTCGGCTGGTAGATCTTGTCCTTGCTGGCCACATAAGCGGCGATGTCCGGGCCGTCCTTGGCGGGATCGGGCTTCAGGCGAAACTTGGCTTCCACCTTAAAGGGCTTCTTGTCACTGAACACCGTCGCGTCGTCGCTGTTGGAGGATGTATAGATCCGGCCTTCTTTCGACAGGTAATTGACCGTGTCGGGACCCTTCCCTTCGGGCGTGAGGGTGGCCACCTTGTCGAAGCTTTTCTGGTCGATCACTACGATCGTGTTGGAATCGTTGTCGGCCGCGAAGGCATACTCGCCGGCGAAATCGATGCCGTTGCTGTTCGCCACGTCGGGGATCACGTGAGCAATGGTGTTGTTCTTCGTGTCGATCACGACGATGTTGTGAGCGGGTGACTGCGACAGCCAGACCATGCCGGTCTTGGGATTGAACGTGGTCCAGTCGCCGTGACCGCCCTTGTCGCCGGGCAGATCGATGGTCTTTACGAGCTTATATGCGCTGCCGGACGCAGCGGCCGGCACGACCGCAACAGCGAACAGACCAACGGCGCATAGAGCCGCGCGCGACGTAAATTGCATGGCTACCTCCCTCACACTTAATTCTTGATGCCCTTATGGCATCCAAAGATATGGTATACTTCATGCCAGTGACCGTCCAGACCAATTTGCCGACGGAACTCAGAGCAGGCCCGCGCCGCGCGCCCACTTGTACTTTGCTCCCAGCACCGCGACCGGGATTTCGGTCGAGTACGGGTAGGCGACGATGCCGTTCTGGTAGAGATATTCCGACGCCTCTTCGACCTCCACGTCGCCGGCCAGCGAAGCGACGATGGGTTTCTCGATCCCCTTGGCCCGCATCTCTTCCTTCACTTCCACCATCAGCTTGGCGAAGATCATGGGAGGCGTGACGATGGTGTGCCAATAGCCCAGGATCAACGCGTGGATGCGCGGGTCTTCAAGGCCGAGCTTCACCGTGTTCTTGTAGGTTTGCGGCGGCTCGCCGCCGGTGATGTCGACCGGATTGCCCGCCGCCCCGAACGGCGGGATGAACTTGCGGAAGGCCGCATCGAGGTCGGCCGGCATTGCCATGAGCGACAAGTCGTTGTCGATGCAGGCGTCCGACAGGAGCACCCCCGAGCCGCCCGCGCCCGTGATGATGACGACGTTCTCGCCCTTCGGAGTAGGCAGCACCGGTATGCCGCGGGCGAACTCCAGCATGTCGCGCAGCGACCGGGCCCGGATGACGCCGGACTGCTTGAGCACGTCCTCGTAGATCTTGTCGTTGCCGGCGAGCGCGCCGGTGTGCGAACTCGCCGCCCTGGCGCCCGCCGAGGTCCGGCCGGCCTTGAGCACCACGATCGGCTTCTTCTTCGACACCCGTTTGGCGACCTCGGCGAAAGCGCGGCCGTCCTTCAGGTCCTCGCAATGCTGGGCGATGATGTGGGTTGCGTCGTCCTGTTCGAAGAAGGTGAGGAGATCGTCCTCGTCGATGTCGGATTTGTTGCCCAGGCCGACGATCGCGGAAACGCCCATCTTGGCCGAGCGCGAAAAACCGATGATCGCCATGCCGATGCCGCCCGATTGCGAGGAAAGCGCCGCATGGCCCTTGACGTCATAAGCCGTGCAGAAGGTCGCGCAGAGGTGTTTGGGCGTATAGTAGAAGCCGTAGATGTTCGGGCCCATCAGGCGGATGCCGTATTTGCGGCCGATCTCCTGCAGCTCCGTTTGTCCTTCCACGTTGCCGGTCTCGGCAAAGCCCGAGGGGATCAGCACGGCGCCCGCGATCTTCTTCTCGCCGCATTCGATGAGAGCGGCGGCAACCAGATGCGCCGGGATGGCGAAGACCGCCGTGTCGATCTCGCCAGGAACATCCTTGACCGATTTGTAGGCCTGCGTGCCCATGATCGCGTCGGCCTTAGGGTGGATCGGATAGATCTTGCCCTGGTAGCCCCCGTTGATGAGGTTCTTCATCACCGAGTTGCCGATCTTGCCGGCCTCCGCGGAGGCGCCGATGACGGCGACCGCATCGGGCCGCATGATGCGGTTCATTTGGCGTACGATGTCATCGTGAGCGGGCCGGTGGCGCGGTTGCTTCGGCGCGAAATCGACCACGATGCGCACGTCCGCCGCAACGGCCCCTGTCTTCGTGGCGAAGACCGGGTTCAGGTCCATTTCGGTGATTTCGGGAAAGTCGCTGACGAGCCGCGAAACGTCGACGATGATGGCGGCGATCGCCTCACGGTCGACCGCATCGCCGCCCCGCACGCCTTTCAACATTTCGTGGGCCTGGATGCCGTCGAGCATCGAGAGAGCATCGGCCTTGCTGGCGGGCGCGAGACGGAAGGTGATATCCTTGAGCACCTCGACCAGAACCCCGCCAAGCCCGAAGGCCACGAGCTTGCCGAAGCTGTCATCGCTCACCGCGCCGATGATGACTTCCTGGCCGCCGAGCAGCATCTGCTGCACTTGGACGCCGAGGACCTGAGCGTCATGCTTGTAGTTCTTGGCATTCGCCAGAATGGTGTCATACCCCTTCTCGACTTCCGCTGCGTTCTTAAGGCCTACCAGAACGCCGCCTGCTTCCGTCTTGTGCAGGATATCCGGCGAAACGATCTTCATCACGACCGGAAACCCCATGCCTTGCGCGAGCTTGGCGGCCTCGCCGGGGTTGCGGGCGATACCTTCCGCCGGGACCGGGATGCCGTAGGCGTCGCAGACGAGCTTCCCTTCAGGCGCGGTGAGGCTGGCACGACCCTCGGCCTTGACCCGATCGAGCACCTCGCGGACGGCGTTCGTCTTGGCGTCTATGCGGTCGTTCATCGGCTTCCTCCGTGGGTGTCCGCTTTTGCGGAAATTTGCGACGCTTGGCTGGGCGGCTTCAACCGCTTGCGACTGCCTTGACGCGAGAGTGATCGCGCTGTTGGTATTTGGCATGCCAGCGGGGGAGCTTGTCAAGGCCCTGTGCAGTGCCGGGATCGCCGCGTCTTGCAGGAGCGTCCGGATCGGGGCATGCATAAGCCAAAAAATGATCCCAGCTTGACGAGTGGCATCTTGCATGCCAAAAACCTGAGGAGATTTGCCGGACCCGCTTCACAGGACGAAATGCAATGACCGACGCCGGAGTTGCTTCGCCGAGATCTTCTACGGGTGAGCCCCAATTCAGCATCGAGCGGATCGCGCCGGAGGCGAGCTTCAAGAGCAAGGCCTATGCGGCACTCAAGGATGCGGTGCTGCGCATGGACATTTATGCCTCGTCCGATCCCGTGATGCTGGACGAACGTGCCCTTTCGGATCGCCTCGGCATCAGCCGAACACCGATCCGCGAGGCTGTCGCGATGCTGGAGCAGGACGGGTTTCTGCGCACCGTCCCGCGACGCGGTATTCTGGTCGTCAAGAAGACCAAGATCGAAGTTGTCGAGATGATTCAGGCCTGGGCCGCACTGGAAGCCATGGCGGCGCGGCTGATCACGGAAGTCGCGAGTCCAAGCGCCATTTCGGCATTGCGGAGTTTCTTCACGGCGTTCACCCCGGAGCATCCCCCGCAGGAGAACATCAAGAGCTATTCGGATGCCAATATCGCGTTCCACCAGGCGCTGATCTCGCTCAGCGGCTCGCAAGTCTTGGTCGCGATGACGGACAGCATTCTGATGCACGTACGAGGCTTTCGGAAATTGACCATCGGACGCGCCGAACGCATCACCCGGTCGCTTCCCGAGCATTTCGACATCATCGACGCGCTCGAAGCCCGCGACACTGAGCGGGCCGAGACCCTGGCGCGTGACCACACGCTCGGTCTCGCGGCCTATGTCGATGCGCACGGCCACGAATTGTTCGACTGAGCGATGACGCTGCCAACGGGAGGAAGCGGAATGTCCGCATTAGCACAGGGCGTTAATCCAGACACAGCCAACGTCGACGTCCAGCAGGACCTGACGGACGGCTTTCACCTCGTCGTCGATGCGCTCAAACTCAATGGCATCAAAAACATCTACGGCGTGCCTGGTATTCCGATCACGGATTTCGGCCGGATCGCCCAGGCCGAAGGCCTGCGCGTCTTCTCGTTCCGGCACGAGCAGAACGCTGGCAATGCAGCTGCCATCGCTGGCTTCCTGACGCAGAAGCCCGGCATTTGTCTCACGGTGTCGGCTCCCGGCTTTCTTAACGGTCTGACTGCGCTGGCCAATGCCACGACCAACTGCTTTCCGATGATCCTGATCAGCGGCTCGTCCGAGCGCGAGATCGTCGACCTGCAGCAGGGCGACTACGAGGAGATGGACCAGTTGGCCATCGCCAAGCCGCTCTGCAAGGCGGCCTTCCGCGTGCTGCATGCCGCGGACATCGGCATCGGCGTGGCGCGCGCGATCCGCGCAGCCTTGTCGGGTCGGCCCGGCGGCGTCTATCTCGATCTGCCTGCCAAGCTTTTTGCTCAGGTTTTAGACGCCAGGGCGGGAGCCAAGTCCCTTGTCAAGGTGATTGACCCGGCACCTTCCCAAATTCCCGCTCCGGCGGCTGTCCAGCGTGCGCTCGATGTGCTGAAAAGTGCCAAGCGCCCCCTGATCATCTTGGGCAAAGGCGCGGCATACGCCCAAGCCGATGACGCAATCCGCGCCCTGGTCGAGAAGAGCGGCATTCCGTATGTGCCAATGAGCATGGCCAAAGGTCTGCTGCCCGACACGCACCCGCTTTCGGCGGCCGCGGCGCGCTCTTTGGTACTGAAAGAAGCCGACGTCGTGATGCTGATCGGCGCTCGCCTCAATTGGCTTCTGTCGCACGGAAAGGGCAAGACCTGGGGCAAGCCTGGATCGCAGAAGTTCATCCAGATCGACATCGAGCCCAAGGAGATGGACAGCAACGTCGAGATTGCCGCTCCGCTGGTCGGCGACATCGGCTCCTGCGTATCGGCTCTTCTTAAGGGATTGGATCGTAGCTGGTCGGCTCCGCCCGCTGATTGGATCGACAATATCAATGCACGCAAGGAAGCGAATATTGCCAAGATGGCGCCGAGGCTGCTGAAGAATTCGGCGCCGATGGATTTTCACAGCGCGCTCGGTGCACTCCGCGCCATCGTCAAGGTTCGGCCCGTTGCTATCCTGGTCAACGAGGGTGCCAACACGCTCGATCTGGCGCGCGGCATCATCGACATGTATCGACCGCGCAAACGACTGGATGTCGGCACCTGGGGGGTCATGGGCATCGGCATGGGCTTTGCCGTCGCGGCTGCCGTCGAGACCGGCAAACCCGTGCTGGCCATTGAAGGCGACAGCGCCTTTGGGTTCTCCGGCATGGAGGTGGAAACGATCTGCCGGTACAACCTGCCGATCTGCGTGGTCGTCTTCAACAACAACGGCATCTATCGCGGAACCGACGTCAATCCCTTGGGCGGTTCGGATGTTGCCACAACCGTCTTCGTCAAGAACTCGCGCTACGACAAGATGATGGAAGCGTTCGGCGGGGTCGGTGTCCACGTGACCACGCCCGATGAGCTGAACCGCGCCGTGAACGAGGCCATGGACTCCGGCAGGCCGACTCTCATCAACGCGGCGATCGATCCCGCCGCCGGCACCGAAAGCGGCAACATCGGAAGCCTCAACCCTCAAAGCTCGGTTCGCAAGAAGCCGACGCAATAGAAGGCGACTTCCCGATCAAGTGATCGGCTAATTCTCATTGGAGCGGGCCAGTTTGAGAGAACTCTGCATAACTTTGAGAGAACTCTGCATAACGAGGAAGTCATGACCCAGGCACTGGACGGCGTCCGCATTCTCGATTTCACCCACGTACAATCCGGCCCTACCTGCACGCAATTGCTTGCCTGGTTGGGAGCCGACGTCATCAAGGTCGAGCGCCCCGGCATCGGCGACATCACGCGCGGACAGTTGCGCGACGTGCCCAATGTGGACAGCCTGTACTTCACCATGCTGAACCACAACAAGCGTTCGATCACGCTCGACACCAAGCACCCGACCGGCAAGGAGGTCCTGACCGAGCTGATCAAGGCCTGCGACGTGCTCGTCGAGAACTTCGGCCCCGGCGTGCTCGACAGAATGGGTTTCCCCTGGGAGAAGATCAATTCCATCAACCCGAAGATCATCGTCGCGTCGATCAAGGGATTCGGGCCAGGCCCCTTCGAGGACTGCAAGGTGTACGAGAACGTCGCGCAGTGCACCGGCGGTGCTGCTTCGACGACGGGCTTCGACGATGGCCCCCCGGTGGTGACCGGTGCTCAGATCGGCGATTCCGGAACGGGTCTGCATCTGGCGCTCGGCATCGTGGCAGCCCTCTATCAGCGCACCACGACAGGGAAGGGCCAGCGCGTTATGGCCGCCATGCAGGACGGCGTGCTCAATCTTTGCCGGGTGAAGATGCGCGACCAGCAGCGCCTCGCGCATGGGCCGCTGAAGGAATATCCGCAATTCGGCGAGGGTAAGCCATTCGGCGAAGCGGTGCCACGTGCGGGCAATGCCTCCGGCGGCGGCCAGCCGGGCTGGATCCTGAAGTGCAAAGGCTACGAGACCGACCCCAACGCCTATATCTACTTCATCACGCAAGCGCCGGTGTGGGACAAGGTCTGCAAGGTCATCGGCAAGGAGGAGTGGATCACCCATCCCGATTACGCCAAACCGGAAGCGAGACTCTCCCGCCTGAAACACGTCTTCGACACCATCGAAGCCTGGACCAAGACCAAGACCAAGTTCGAGGTCATGGAAATCTGCAACCCGCTCGACATCCCTTGCGGCCCGATCCTCTCCATGAAGGAGATTGCGGAGGACGAATCCTTGCTCGCGACCGGCACGCTGGTCGAGGTCGATCACCCGGAGCGCGGCAAATATCTGTCGGTCGGCAATCCGATCAAGCTTTCAGAGAGCCCAACCGTCGTCACCCGCTCGCCTTTATTGGGCGAACATACCGACGAAATCCTGCGTCAGGTGCTCAATTTCTCGGACCACAAGATTGCCGCCGTGCACGAGTCGGGCGCCTTGGAGCCGCCAAGACGGGCGGCTGCCGAGTAGAGGCCGACTCTCGTCAGCCGGTAGAGAACGCCGCATAGGCACGTGTTGCGCAGCAGCAATTTAATATTGCGACGCGGGGGGGCAGGTTTCCCTCAACAGAACCAAAGGGGGCGCTTGGAGCGCCTCTTTTAGTCCGGCAAGCGCCAGAAAAGCGTTGTGTTGCATGTGGCATGCCACATATGATGCGTCCAAAGGCACAAGATAGTGTCGAGCGCCAAGCTACGGAGGAGAACATGGCCCTGAGCGCAACACCCGTGAGCGGCGGAATACCGGTCAATCGCTGGGCACAGCTGATCATTGGCGTCGTTTGCATGGTGCTGATCGCCAATATGCAGTACGGCTGGACCCTGTTCGTCAATCCGATGGCGAAAGCCCACAACTGGGATGTTACCGCCATCCAGTTTGCCTTCAGCATCTTCATAGCGCTGGAGACGTGGCTCACCCCGCTCGAAGGGTGGCTCGCCGACAGTCTCGGGCCGCATCGCGGACCGAAGCTGGTGGTGGCGTTCGGCGGTCTGTTCGTGGCGCTCGGCTGGATCATCAACTCGGTGGCGGGTTCGCTGGAGATGCTGTATCTCGGCGCCGTTGTCTCGGGTATCGGAGGCGGGGCGGTCTACGCGACCTGCGTGGGCAACGCCGTCAAATGGTTTCCCGACCGCCGCGGGCTCGCGGTCGGCATCACTGCGGCCGGATACGGCGCAGGCGCCGTCGTGACGGTCATTCCGATCCAGTTGATGATCAAGTCCATCGGCTATGCCTCGACCTTTTTCTGGTTCGGGCTGATCCAGGGTCTCATCGTCTTCGCCGTAGCCTGGATGCTCAAGGCGCCCTTGCAGGGCGAGGTCCCGGCCGCCACCAAGGTGAAGGTCATTCAGTCGAGGAACAGCAGCACGCCGCGTGAGATGCTGACGTCTCCGGTGTTCTGGCTGCTCTACGTCATGTTCGTGCTGGTGTCCGCCAGCGGCCTGATGGCGACGGCCCAGATCGCTCTGATCGCCAAGAACTACAACGTCGCCGATAGCGTGATCCTCTTCGGCGCCTCGACCTTGACGGTCGCGCTGATCGTCGACGGCATTGCCAATGGGGGGGCGCGACCGTTCTTCGGTTGGGTGTCCGACCAGATCGGGCGCGAATACACCATGGCGATCGCCTTCGGGCTCGGCGGCATCGCCTATTGGCTGCTCGGTTCTTTCGGAGCAAACCCATGGGGCTTCGTAATTTGCGCCGCCCTGATCTTTTTCACCTGGGGTGAAATCTTCAGCCTGTTCCCGTCGACCTGCACCGATACGTTCGGCCCGAAATACGCGACGACGAACGCCAGCTTCTTGTACACGGCAAAGGGCTTCTCCGCGTTCCTTGTTCCTCTGGCGAACGTGCTGAAGGATTATACGGGGAGTTGGCACATGGTGTTCGTGGTTGCGGCACTGATGAACTTCGTCGTCGTGGCCTTGGCCCTGTTCGTCCTCCGGCCGCTGCGCCTGTCGGCCAATGCGGCCCAGTCAATGGTGGGCCACCCCGCCGAATGACATGAGATGTGTGCCGGACGGGGGGCCTCCTCGTCCCCTCGACCGGTAGAGAGACGGTTGACGTCAACATTTGCCATCGTTTGTGATGCGAATGAATCACATCACTGCCCATCTTCATGGTGTTGGGCATGAGGAAGGCTGATCAATTATTCCGAGGGACACTCCAGCGGAGTGCGAGGCAGCGCCGGTCTGCCGCCGCCTTCGATAGGCCTTGCCAAGCCTCAACGCCTGGCATAATGTATACCAGTACTGTGACGCCGCCGAAATCAGGACGCTCGTGCTTAGGGAGGATGTCATGAAGGTGGAACAGATCCTTCGCGGAAAGGGTACGCGTATCGCCACGGTCCGCATGAACGAAACCGTGGAGACCGCCGTAAAACTTCTCCATCGGGAGCAGGTCGGCGCATTGGTGGTCAAGGATGTGGTTCGCACCGAGGGCAATACCGTCGTCGGCATGTTTTCCGAGCGCGACGTCGTGCGCGCCATCGCCGACCATTCGACGGCCGCTCTGAAGATGAAAGTGTCGGCGCTCATGTCGATGAACGTCATCTCCTGCAGCCCGAACGACACTCTCGATCATGTGCGTCAGCTGATGAACAACAATCACATCCGCCATGTGCCGGTGCTCGACGAGTACACGCTGATCGGGGTGGTCAGCGTCAGGGATCTCATCGCCGTGTTGGAGGCCGATCCGACGGCAGCGCCGACGCTCTTTGCGAGTTCGCAGCGCGCCGCGGAGCACGCCAAGAACTGAGGGAGCCCAAGGCTGTAGGCTTTGGCCTGTGCCCTTTGCGGGTATGGGGACGCATTAGTTCAGGAGTGCTGTTCCACCTCCGACAGTGGCCAGGGCGATCGCATCGTCTTTGTCGCAGGTTTGTCCTTGCGATCCGACACTTGGTTGCATTCCAAGCTGCCGAGCGGTCGGCTTCGATCGGCGAGGGCCACGGGCGCTCGGGCGCGGCCATGATTGCGACGCGCTGGCGGATGACCTCGCCACCACGCGAGACAGCCTGGATTTGCCGGACGGCGCTCTTCGTCAATTCCATGCCGGCCGGCTCAACCGCGACCTCCTCGCTTTCGCCAAACTTCCGCAGCGGATCTCAGAACCAGCCCTTGAGCTTGAGCCAGACGACCGGCACGACGACGCTGAGCAGGACAAGCAGCAGTCCCCATTGATAGCCGTAGGCCCAATCGTATTCCGGCATATTCTTGAAGTTCATGCCGTAGAGCCCGACCACGAAGGTCGGCGGGATGCCGATCACCGAGGCGATGGTCAATAGCTTGAAGGTCCGGTTCTGCTCGATGCTGATGAATCCTAGCGTCGAATCGAGCAGGAACTGCACCTTGTCGGTGAGATGCGTCTCGTAGTCGTTCAGCGACACGACGTCTTGCCTGACGGTGTCGAGCCGCTGCCCGGTTTCAGGGGACAGGCGCTTTTCCGCATTGGCGTGGACGAAGCCGAGCATGCGGTTGAGCCCGAGCAGGCTGTCGCGGGCATGGGCCGTCGTGTCGCCGCTTCGTCCGACGATCTGCAGAATATTATGCAGGCTTTGCTCGAGCTTGGCCGGCTTGTTGCTGGCCCCGCTGGCGTTTGCATTGAAGATGCGTCTCGACACTTTGTCGAGGTCGGCGCCGACCGATTCCATCCCATCCGCCATGCGGTCCACAATGGATTCGAGCAGTCCGAGGAATACATCCGCGCCGCTGCGCAGCGGTTGGACATCGTGCGAACGGGTTCGGACCATGAAATCGGCAAAGGCCTTGAGGTCCGCCGATCGCAGGGTAATCAGGAGCTTGGAATCGAGCACGAAGCCCAAGGGGGTCGTCTGCACGCTGCCGTTTTCGCGAAACAGGACTGGCGTCGACATGACCAGCGCGTCTCCATCGATCGCCAGGCGGCTCGACGTTTCCACCTCCGCAAGCCGATGCCGGCTCGGCAGCCTGATTCGCGTGACGTGTTCGACGTAAGCCGCTTCCTCTTCGGTTTCGTTGTGGAGATCGATCCAGAGCGTGGCGGCGGGCAGGGTCTCGGGTGCGCCATCCCCAGGGGTAACCACCATGGCGCCGCGATTGTCATAAATCGTGATCATAGGTCTCGTCCCGCCCGGTGAGGCGAGACCGTGCTTAAGGCATCGCGAGTGCCAGCGGAAGCTTCAGCGCGACTTCAGCGGGCGCCTGATGGCGCGACGTTCCGGGCCGCCCGGCTCGGGCTGGTTCAGAAGCCTGCGGAACTCGTCGCGCTTGGCGTGAATCGAGGCGATCACGTAGCCCATGGGGACCCCGACATCGACCAGCACGGCTTCCGACAATTGCAGGCTCGCCTCGATTGTCTCCGGCACGGCATCGGTGGCGCCAAGGTCGTAGAGCGTGCGAGCATGGTCGGCGTCGCGCGCCCGCGCCACGATGGTGAGATCGGCGCGCTCTGCCCGCGCGGCTTCCACCACGAGCTCGGCCACCCGCGGGTTGTTCAAGGTCACGACGAGCGCACGCGCCTGGGCCAAGCCGCAGCGGTGCAGGAATTCGCGACGGGTCGCATCTCCGTAGAAGATCGGTATGCCGGCTTGCCGCTCGCGCCCCACGAGGCGCGGATCGTCGTCCACCGCTAGGAACGGCAGATCGTGCATCTGGACCATTTCGCCGACCAGCCGGCCGACGCGGCCGTAGCCGACCAGGATGACGCGCGCCTCGTGGTCCGCGGGCGGTGGCTCGAACGTCACCTCCTGTTTCGGAATTCGGCCGAGCCGCTCGGCCGGCCGGGCCAGCCCAGGAATGGCCATCATGGTCAGCGTCACCGCGACGACGAGAACATGCGCGACCGGCCCGGGCAGCAGGCTGCCGTTTGCCGATTGCACGATGATCACGAAGGCGAATTCCCCGCTGGGGCCGAGCAGCAAGGCAATCTCGAGCGCGACGCGGCGCGGCAGCCGAAAGGCAAGGCCCAGACAGAAGATGACGACGCTCTTCAACAGCACGATGCCGAAGCACAGCGCCAGCATGCGCCAGGGATCTTCGAAGAGGACCCCAAGATCGAGCCCAACGCCGATGGAAACGAAGAAGAGCCCGAGCAGCAGCCCCTTGAAGGGCTCGATCGTCACCTCGATCTCGCGCCGGAATTCGGTTTCGGCGAGCAGCAGCCCGGCGATGAAAGCCCCGAGCGACATGGACAGACCGCTCGCCGCCGTGATGGCGCCCGTCCCGATGACCACCAGCAAGCAGGTTGCCATGAAGAATTCGGTTGAACGCGTGGCCGCCACGACGTGAAACAGAGGCCTGAGGACGAACCGCCCAAGGATCACCACGGCAGCCAGTGCCAACCCGGCGGGCGCCAGCGAGAACAGCAGTTCGGAGCCGAGGCTCGTGCCGCCCGGGGCCGACAAGGCGGCGACCGAGAAGAGCAGCGGCGCGACCGCCAGATCCTGAAACAGCAGCACCGAGAATGCGGTCCGCCCGGCTGCGGAGTTGAGCCTTTTGCGTTCGGCCAGCACCGGCACGACGACGGCGGTCGAGGACAGGGCGAGCGCGAAAGCGGTGACGAGCGCGGCCGCTGGTGCGAGGCCCGCCGCGAAAGCGCCGGTCGCGATCGCCGCAGCCGACACGCCGACCTGGAGGGCGCCGAGCCCGAACACCAGACGACGCAGGCGGGACAGGCGCTCGAAGGAGAGTTCCAGCCCCACCATGAAGAGCAGGAACACAACCCCGAGTTCCGCGATATCCCCGATCCGCCCCGGGTCCGTGATGGCGAGGGTCGATAGCAGAGGTACGCTGCGCGCCACAGCGCCGAGCCCGAACGGCCCCAGCGCGATGCCGGCTAGCAGGAAGCCCAGAACCGGGCTGACGCGCAGGCGGCTGAACACCGGCACCACCACCCCGGCCGTAGCGAGGAAGAGCAGCGCTTCGCGCGTGCCTTCGGGATAGACATGCCCCACCATGCTAGCCTCGTTCGTGCCGCCCCCGCATCGGCGGCATCCGGCCATTGTGACCCAACCGCGCCGGGAATGGTGCACCTTTCGGGCCACTCCCGTCTCTTCCTTCTGCTTTGTGCAGAGGCGCGGCGGCGAGGGTTCAGCAACGCAGATCCGGGCGCTCGCCCCTATTCGGCGTGCAAAAGTTTCCGGACGGCGCGCAGGTCGCGCCAGGCCAATTTCTTGTGCGCTGGGGTGCGCAGCAGATAGGCCGGGTGAAGCATCGGCATGGCTTTGATCATTCTGCATCCCGTGTGGAAATCGAACCATTGCCCGCGCAGCCGAAGGATGCCGTCCTTGGTCCCGAGCAGGTTCTGCGCCGAAGCTCCACCGATGCAGAGCAGGATGTCGGGATCAGCGAGTGCGATCTGCCGGGCGATGAAGGGCATGCAGGTTGCTACCTCCTGCGGGGTCGGGGTGCGATTGCCGGGCGGGCGCCACGGTACCACGTTGGCAATGTAGACCGCCGTGCGATCGAGCCCGATGCTCTTGAGCATCCGGTCGAACAATTGACCCGACCGGCCCACGAAAGGCAGGCCTCTGCGGTCCTCGTCGGCGCCCGGCGCTTCCCCGACCGCCATGATGCGGCCCGCCGGATTGCCGTCGGCGAAAACCAGTTGCGTCGCGGAGCCTTTGAGGCTGCAGCCCTCGAAAGCTTCGAGAGTGGCGCGCAGTTCGTCGAGCGTCTTGGCCTCCGCCGCGCGCTCCCGCGCCGAACGCACCGCGGCATCGGCCGAAAGTCCCGCCATTTCGAGCGCAGGTCGCGACGGGACCTGGGGACCGCCGCCCTCAAGCCGAAACATGGGCGGGGCGCGGTTCGAAGGGGCCTGTTCTGGAGCGGTGGCAGGCGAGTCTTGGGGCACCGGCGCGGCCTGCAAGGACATCGTCGATGCAGCGGCCGCAAACCGGTCGTGCGGCACCGCATCCACGGCGATGTCGACCCCCATGTCGACATACCATCGCAACAGCGCTTCGATCTCCTCGCGGGTGGCTTTGTGCTGGTCCATGGGCCAGCATAACGCGTTCTGCGCGGCATGGGAGCAGTGTGCAAAATGTCGCGTTCAGCTCCGCCCAGGTGAACGCTCGCGCCATGGCGTTGGAGGGATCGACAACGCGGTTGTCGATCGGTCTGAACCCAAATACTCGCTGGCCTATGTGGTTTCCGGAGAATGCGTCTTT
>JBBPYT010000115.1:0-9912 GCA_038199665.1 Hyphomicrobiales bacterium | reverse complement strand
GTTCTGGTCAGACCCGGGACAGACGCCGCCCTGGCCTGCGGCATCATGCATATCCTGTTCCGCGACGGGCTGGCGGATCGGGACTACATGGGCCGCTATGCGGACGATCCGGCCGGACTCGAGGCCCATCTGCAAGGCCGCTCGCCGGCGTGGGCCTCCGCGATCTGCGGCGTTCCGGTCGCCGATATCGAAGCCCTTGCCCGCCTCCTCGGCCAGCGGCCCAAAGCGTTCTTCCGCATCGGCTACGGCTTCGCGCGCTCACGCAACGGATCTGTGGCATTGCACGCCGTGAGTTCGATCCCGGTCGTTCTGGGCAGTTGGCAATATAAGGGCGGCGGCGCCCTGCATTCGAATTCCGGCATGTTCGGCTGGGATAAGCAACTGATCGAAGGCCTGGACATGCGCGATCCGAAGGTCCGGCAGCTCGATCAATCGCGTATCGGAGCGGTGCTGACCGGCGAGACGAAAGCGCTGCGCGGCGGGCCGCCGGTGACGGCTCTGCTGATCCAGAATACCAATCCCATGGTGGTCGCGCCGGATCAGAACGTGGTGCGGCGCGGCTTTTCCCGTGAAGACCTGTTCACCGTCGTCCACGAACAGGTGATGACCGAGACGGCCCGCATGGCCGACATTGTGCTGCCGGCGACCATGTTCGTCGAGCACGACGACGTCTATCAGGGCGGTGGCCAGCAGCACATCCTGCTCGGGCCGAAGCTTATCGAGCCGCCGGGCGAATGCCTTAGCAACCACGAGGTGATCTGTGCCCTGGCGCATCGGCTCGGCGTTCGGCATCCGGCCTTCGACATGAGCCCGCGCGACATGATCGATCGAACCTTGCGCGATTCCGGGCGAGGTACGCTGGCCGACCTGGAGGAGAGGCGCTGGATCGACTGCCAGCAACCGTTCGAGCGGGCGCATTTTCTCGACGGGTTCGGCTGGCCGGACGGGCGCTTCCGCTTCCGTCCGGATTGGTCGGCAGCCGCGGCCTCCTGGCCCGAGACGGCCGGGCGCGGCGCCACCATGCCGGCATTTCCGGATCACTGGGCCGTGACGGAAGAGAGCGACGCGGATTACCCGTTCCGGCTCGTAACCAGCCCGGCGCGCAACTTCCTGAACTCCTCGTTTACCGACGTTCCGGCTTCGCTCGCGCGAGAAGTCCGCCCGACAGTTTTGATTCATCCGCAAGATGCCGAACCTGCCGGAATAGTCGATGGAACCCGGGTGGAGCTCCGCAGCCCGCGCGGTACCATGCGCCTGCATGCCCGGTTGTTCGCAGGCCTGCGGCGCGGTGTCCTGGTCGCCGAGTCGGTGTGGCCCAACGCCGCTCACGAGGGTGGACTAGGGATCAACACGCTAACCGGGGCCGACACGCCGGCCCCCGCCGGAGGCGCGGCCTTCCACGACAACAAGGTGGCGATCCGGCCGGCTCCCTGATCCGGAGCGGGTGGTGGAGGACCCGGGGGAGGTCAGCTCACGCTTCCGTTGTTGGTCGAAGACGAGTGATCCTCGAGTGACCGCGCCTCATACCGGCAGGGCGGTGGTCTTCTTCACCTTGCGCAAGGCCAGCGTCGATTGCACGCGAACCACTCCGGGCAGCTGGGTCAGGATGGCGGTGTGAATACGTTCGAAATCCGCGGCATCGGCATAGGCGACTCGGATCAGATAATCGGCCGCCCCGGCCAGCAGATAGCATTCGAGGATCTCGGGGTGACGGGACACGGCGGCCTCGAACCGGTCGAGTGCGGCCCGGCCTTGCTGGTCGAGCGTCACCAGCACGAAGGCGACGCCCGGCAGTCCCGCGGCCCTTTCGTCCAGCAGAGCAGCATAACGGACGATCAGCCCGCCATCTTCCAGCATGCGGACCCGGCGCAGGCATGCTGAAGGAGACAAGTTGACCCTGTCCGCGAGTTCGGCATTGCTCAACCGTCCATCTGCCTGGAGGATACGGAGGATCGCCCGGTCCCGCTCGTCGATCGTCATTGCGTCGATCTTCGCATGTTTCACTCCAATCCGATCGATTGTAGCACCTGGATTGCGCAAAGATCCCGATTCGGCGCTCAAATCGAAGAAACATTGCGCGCTTTCTGTCCTAATCTCGCCTTCAAGTCCCATAAGCGGGCTACCCGAGAGGAGTGACGCCATGCGCATCGGTGTTCCGAAAGAGATCAAGGACAATGAGTTCCGTGTCGGGCTGATCCCGTCCTCCGTGAGCGAGCTCGTCCACCATGGGCACAGCGTCCTCGTCCAAAAGGAAGCGGGGGCCGGCGCGGGTCTTTCGGACGACGATTACCGCACCGCAGGCGCGGACATCGCGGACGGCGCCGAGCGCATCTTTGCCGAAGCGGAGATGATCGTGAAGGTCAAGGAGCCGCTGGCCTCCGAGCGCAAGCTTCTGCGTAAAGGCCAGATCCTGTTCACCTACCTGCATTTGGCGCCTGATCTCGAGCAGACCCGCGACCTCATCGCCTCGGGCGCCGTTTGCATCGCCTACGAAACCGTCACCTCCCCGACGGGCGCCTTGCCCTTGCTGATGCCCATGTCTGAGGTGGCCGGGCGGCTCGCCCCGCAGGTCGGCGCCCACAGCCTGGAAAAGGCGCAGGGCGGACGCGGCATTCTGCTCGGCGGCGTGCCCGGCGTGCCCGCGGCGGAAGTCGTGATTCTCGGCGGCGGGGTCTCGGGTACCCACGCGGCGACGATCGCGGTCGGCATGGGCGCGAAGGTCACCGTGGTCGACCGCTCGGCCGAAACCCTGAAGCGGCTTTCGGCGCAATTCGGCACCACCGTTTCGACTGTGTTTTCCACCCGTTCGGCCATCGAGGAACTGGTGCGGCGCGCCGACCTGCTGATCGGCACGGTGCTGGTCCCGGGCGCCGCCGCCCCCAAGCTCGTGACCCGCGCCATGGTGAAGACCATGAAGAAAGGCGCTGTGATCGTCGATGTCGCGATCGACCAGGGCGGCTGCGTCGAGACCTCGCACGCCACGACCCATTCCGATCCGACCTATGTGGTCGACGACGTGGTGCATTATTGCGTGGCCAACATGCCGGGTGCCGTGGCTCGCACTTCGACGTTCGCGCTGAACAACGTCACCTTGCCGTTCGCCATCGCGATCGCCGACAAGGGCTGGCGGGCCGCGCTGGGAGCCGACCCGCATCTGCGGGCCGGTCTGAACGTGTGCGAAGGCAAGATCACCTGTGCGCCTGTGGCCGAGGCGCATGGCCTGCCGTTCGTCGCGGCGGAAACCTTCACCGCCCAGTGAAGCCCTCGGGCTTGCTGACGGAGCGCGAATCCGATCACGAGTCTTCTTCCGCTCATCCCCGCGCCAGCGGGATCCAGGACTCGCGCGGCAGTCTGGTCCCGCTGGCGCGGGAAACGAGCGGGGAGCGAGATGCCCTCTCCTTTGCGCTGCGCAAGGAAATGCGCTCCGATAGCGCGCAAAGCGGGAGATGACCGACGTGGCGGCCGGCGCTTGGGACTTCTGGATCGATCGCGGCGGAACCTTCACGGATGTCGTCGCTCGCGACCCCGATGGCGGGCTTCATGCGATGAAGCTGCTTTCGGAAAACCCCGAAACCTATCCCGATGCCGCCGTCGAGGCGATCCGCCGCCTTCTAGGCGTGTTCTCCGGCTTGCCCCTGCCGGCAGGCGCGATCGGCGTCGTCAAGATGGGAACCACGGTGGCCACCAACGCGCTGCTGGAGCGCAAGGGCGAGCGGACCGCGGCAGGTGACGCCGTGATCGTGCGCACCCCGACCGGCGGGGGATATGGGCGGGGTGAGGGACGCGTCGGCGAAGTGAATCGGCCAGCTCTACCGCGGGGCGTTAGCGGTTGCCCGCTTTGACGAACGCGCGCGTGAGATCGACGCGTACTTCATCCACGGCGCTCAGGAGGTGGCGCTGATCTCGTCCGGGCTGTCGAAGGAGGAGCCGCCGCGGCGCTCGGGGTATAACTCGGCTCGCATGGCTCGGAAGAAACAGCACCAGGCTTTCCCGCCGCCAGATCAGATCTCACCCGCAAGCAACCAACGCTCGGCAGCTTCGGCGCTGTCTTCCGGCCGCGTATTGAACGCGATGGCCGCGCCTGGGGCGGCCTTGTGCACGGCGTTGATGACCGTCTCGAACACGTCGAGGTGCCGCTGCGACAGGCGGACGCCGCCCCCGATGACCACGCAATCGTAGACTGCGGAGGCCAACTGGCGCTCCACGGTCGGGCCGGCATCTTGGTCGGGGCGGATGAAACAATGATCGGCCTGCCATCCCCGGTCAGCCATCTGCTTCATTGCGAAGTCGATGCCGGCCTGGATCTTCTCGGCATTCAATCCCGGCGGAAGGGCAGGGTCGGAGAAATCCACCGCTTCCGGATCGTAGCCGATCAGCAGAACCCGCATCGTGTGCCCTCTTGCGCTTCTTCCGCCAGACTGGCCGAGCGACGCGTTCTTCGCAAGACGGCTAGCGTTTCCGGCCTTTGCCAAGGTCCTGGCGCGCCGCCTGCCAACCAGCGCGCCAAGGCCGCTTTGTCGCGCAGGGCGCGAGGTTTCGGCCGGAGGTGGATTGTATCGCCGTTCCGCCCCTTACCCCAGTCTCGTAAGCGTCAATTAACCAAATTCAGCCTCAATGAACCTCCAGCGGGTTTGCGAGGCTCTTCAGCCGGACATTCAGCGGTGACACTTTCCCTCCGCAGGGATGCGGGTGAGCGCGCCTTGGCGTTGCGGATGTCGACGTTGGTTGAGAGCCGGGAGGCGTGCGACATGCAATCATTCGGAAAGCGAGGCGAATGACATACGCGACCGGTATGCCCCATGATGTCAGTCTCTACGACCCCAGTTGTTCATCGCGGCGCGTTTCGCCTCAGACCTTGTACGGTGCCGTCGCGCTCGCCTGCAGCGTCTTCGTGAGCGCTTGGGTGCTGGACGCCCGACTTGTCGCAGCCCCCGATGTGCACCAAGCGCCGGCGGCCGCATCGGCCGATCCCAAGGTCGAGGAAGCGCCGGCAGTCGCATCCGCTACCCCCAAGCCCGACGCAGCGTCGGCGGCCGCGCCAGAAACCATCGTTGCCGCGAAGCCTGACGGCGCGCTGCTCGACCCCGCATTCTTCTTGGGTTTACCGTCGCGTTCGTTCGGGCAGACCGCCATGCTCGGACCGGACTTCGCTCCAATCCCGCCGGCACCTCCCGCCAAGATGGCGGAAGCGGAAGACGTTGTGCCGGCGCCGATGCCGGCGGCTCTCGAACTCGCTCAGAGCGCACCGGCGATACCGGCGGCTGCCGAACTTGCGCAGAGTACGCCGCTGCCAGTGGTGCGTCCCCCCGAGTTGCGGTTGCAGGCGAGCCAGGGCTCGTTCCGCACCTTCGGCCGTCAAGTTGCGCAGCAGACCAGACCAGCCGTTCTCCCGGCCGCCCCGCGCGACAATCGCACGTTCCTCGAAAAGCTTTTTGGCATGCCGCAGCAGCCTTCCGGGCCTGTGCTCGCCTATGCGACGCCGGAAGCCGGCGTTCTTGGCCGTGCACAAAGTCTCACGTCGAGCCCGGTGGTTCCCTACGATCGATGGACCGCGATTTATGATATCGCGGCACATACCGTCTACATGCCCGACGGCACGAGACTGGAGGCGCACTCGGGACTGGGCGAGAGGTTGGACGATCCGCGTTACGTGAGCCAACGAGATCGCGGGGCTACGCCACCCCATGTCTATGACCTCGAGCCGCGCGCGCAGCCTTTCCACGGGGTGCAAGCTTTGCGCCTCAACCCAGTGGGCGACGGTGGTACCTTCGGGCGTACCGGCTTTCTCGCGCATACGTACATGCTCGGCCCGAACGGCGATTCGAACGGATGTGTATCCTTCAAGAACTACGATGCGTTCTTGCAGGCCTACCTGAATGGTGAGGTGAAGCGTTTGGCCGTCGTCGCTCGTCTCATCTGATCCACCCGTCGCATGACCGATGCTCAGAACTGAGAACCTGCGGGCTTTCGTTGCCGCGGGTCACCCCCCGTTATAGTGTGCCGGCCTCGCTACGATCCGAGGCGTCGATGTGCTCGATGCCGAGCGGGAGCGTCGCACCGGGAGGAGGCATGCAGGACGAAACCGAGCGCACGGCCGAGTTCACCCTGCAGCGCGCCTTCTTCTCGGACAAGGAGCGCACGGTCTTGGCCTATGCGGGCCTTGAGGCCAGCCTGTTCCGCTACGACACCGGGGTCGAGGCGATCCGCTTGGCGAATGCGCGCGGCCAGGTGGTCGTGCTGCCCTACATGGGCCAGATCGTCTGGGGCGCGAGCTTCGACCGCGTTCAACTGGCCATGGACAGCATGTTCGAGGCGCCCCGCCCGGCGAAGACGATTATCGAGACCTATGGCTGTCTGGCGTATCACGCAGGCCTGCTGCGCAACGGCGTGCCTTCGGCCGAGGACTCGCATGCGCTGCATGGCGAAATGCCGTGCGCGCCCATAACGAAAGCCGGCCTCGCCTGCGGAACGGACGCCAAAGGGCCGTGGATCGCGGTCACGGGCGAGTACGACCATGCGATGGGCTTCGGGGCGCATTATCGGGCGACGCCGCGCGTCGTCCTGCGCCCGCACGACTCCGCCTTCGACATCGTCATGGAGGTCGAGAACCTGTCGGCCGTGCCCATGGATCTCATGTATTTGTGCCACGTCAATTTCGCCTTCGCGGAAGGCGCCCGCATCATCCAGCCGGTTGCATTCACGCCGGAAAACGTCGTGACGCGGACCGCCATTCCGAGCCATGTGGTGCCGACCGACGACTACCGCGCGCTGCTGGCGGAACTCGCGGCCGACCCGGCCCGTATGGAGGTTCTCGACGAGCCCCACCGGTACGATCCGGAACAGGTCTTCTACGTCAAGAACCTTCGCCCGGGGCCGGACGGCCTCGCGCATTTCATGATGCAGCGGCGTGAGGGCGACGCATTCACCATTGCCTACGATCCCGTCGCGATGCCGCACACCATTCGTTGGATCATGTCCAACAGCGACCAGCGCGTCGCGGCATTCGCCATGCCGGCGACATGCGAGCCGGAAGGTTACCTGGCCGAGAAGCGCAAGGGGAACGTCCGCTCCCTCGCCGGCCGGGCTCGCGCGTCCTTCGCCACACGCCTGGGCTATGTCGACCGCGATCATGCGGCCGAACTGGCGCGATCCATCGAAGGCCGAAGGTCAAGGGAGGCAGTGGGATGAAGGGGCGCATAGCCGTGATCGGCAGCAACATGGTCGATCTCGTCACCTACGTGACACGCATGCCGCGGAGGGGGGAAACCGTCGAGGCGCCGAGCTTCGAGATGGGACACGGCGGCAAAGGCGCCAATCAGGCGGTCGCGGCGGCAAAGCTCGGGGCGCGGGTCATGATGGTCACCAAGGTTGGCGACGACATGTTCGCGGACAATACAATCCGCAACCTTGCCGGGCTCGGGATCGATACGCGCCACGTCGTTCGGGTCCCCGGCATGTCGAGCGGCGTCGCTCCGATCATGGTCGAGCCGTCCGGCGAGAATTCGATCCTGATCGTCAAAGGGGCCAATGCCGATCTTTCGCCCGCCGACGTGGAGCGCGCCGCCGACGACCTCAAGACATGCGACCTGATCCTTCTGCAGTTGGAGGTGCCGGTCGAGACCGTCTACGCGGCCGTCGAATTCGGCAAGCGGCACGGCATCAGGACCTTGCTCAATCCGGCTCCGGCCGTAGCCGATCTTGAGGTCGAGAAGATCCGCCACGTCTCCTTCCTGGTTCCGAACGAAACCGAGCTGGCCATTCTGTCGGGGCTGCCGGTCGAGACCGAGACGGACATCGAAGCCGCTGCCGAAAGCCTCATCGCCAAAGGGATCGGCACCGTGATCGTCACCATGGGGTCGCGAGGCGCGCTCATGGTCACCGCTGCCGGAGCCACCCGGATTGCGCCGGTGACCGTGGTTCCCGTAGACACCACCGGTGCAGGGGATGCCTTCATCGGCAGCTTCGCGCGCTATTTCGTCGAGGCTGGCGACACCGCCGGCGCGTTGCGACAGGCAGTGCGGTACGCGGCCGATTCCATAACGCGCCGTGGGACTCAGAAAGCCTATGCCACGGAAGCGGAGTTCGACGCTTTTCGCGCGCGCGCAGCGCCAGCCGGTGCGGCGTGACGCGGCCGCCTGCCGAGTGAGAAGATTGGACCGATGATGGATGACCACCGCAGCCATGGGACCCTGAAAGGGCTACAAGCCAACCGCAATCCCGGCACTCCGCTGGAGGTCGCCTGGTTCGACGCCGTCGCGGTCAACTCCAGCGCGGCCGAGCGCCGCATCGCGACGCTTGTGGCTCGACGCTCGGTCAAGAAGGAGTACCAGGCGGCGTGGCTCGTCAAGGCACTGACCTGCATCGACCTCACGACGCTGGCCGGCGACGACACGCCGGGCCGCGTGCGTCGCTTGTGCGCCAAGGCCCGTCGGCCATTGAGCGAGGCTCTGGTCGAGGCCTTGGGGCTGAGCGACGGCCCGCCGAAGGTCGGCGCGGTCTGCGTCTACCCCACCATGGTCGGGCCGGCCGTGCAGGCGCTGGCAGGCTCCGGCATTCCGGTCGCATCGGTGGCGACCGGATTTCCGACGGGCTTGACCCCCTTGCCTCAGCGCCTCGCCGAAATCCGCTACGCGGTCGAGGAGGGGGCAGGGGAGATCGACATCGTCATCACCCGTGCGCATGTGCTGAGCCGCGACTGGCAGGCCCTCTACGACGAGGTGAAGGCGATGCGTGAAGCCTGCGGCCCCGCTCATCTCAAGGCCATCCTGGGCACCGGCGATCTCAAGACGCTGCGCAACGTCTACGCGGCCAGCATGGTGGCCATGATGGCGGGCGCCGACTTCATCAAGACCTCGACCGGCAAGGAGGACGTCAACGCGACGATGCCGGTGAGCTTGATCATGCTGCGTGCCATTCGAGACTATGCGGCCGAGACGGGGTTCGAGATCGGCTTCAAGCCGGCCGGGGGGCTGCGGACCGCCAAGGACGCTCTCAACTGGCTGATTCTGATGAAAGAGGAGCTCGGCAACGTGTGGTTGTCACCCGACCTGTTCCGCATCGGCGCGAGCTCGCTTCTCAACGACATCGAACGGCAGCTCGATCATTACGTGACCGGACATTATTCGGCCGGCTACCGCCACGCGCTCGCCTGAGGACGTCACATGGGTATGATCAAGGACATCCTGCGCACCATGGACTATGGCCCCGCCCCCGAAAGCAACGATCATGTCGCGAGCTGGCTCGAGGCGCACCGGACGGGGTTCGGTCATTTCATCGACGGCGCATTCGGGAAGCCCGCCGAGGGCGGCACGTTCGACGTCACCGACCCGGCGTCCGGAAAGCTGCTGGCCAAGGCGGCGCAAGGCACGGCTGCCGACGTGGATCGGGCCGTTGGGGCGGCGAGGCACGCCTTGCCGGGCTGGTCGGGAATGCCGGGGCACGGGCGCGCGCGGTTTCTCTATGCCATTGCGCGCAACGTGCAGAAGCGCGAGCGCTTTCTGGCCGTCCTGGAAAGCATGGACAACGGCAAGCCGATCCGCGAATCCCGCGACATCGATGTGCCGCTCGTCGCTCGGCACTTCTACCATCACGCGGGTTGGGCGGACCTGATCGAGAGCGAATTTCCGGGGCATGGGCCGGTCGGCGTCTGCGGGCAGATCATCCCGTGGAACTTCCCGCTGCTGATGCTGGCGTGGAAGATCGCGCCGGCGCTCGCGGCCGGCAACACGGTGGTGCTCAAGCCGGCTGAGTTCACGCCGCTGACGGCGCTCGCGTTCGCGGAAATCTGCCGCGATGTCGGGCTGCCGGCGGGTGTCGTCAATGTTGTGACCGGCGATGGCGACACCGGCAGCGCCCTCGTCAAGCACCCGGATGTCGACAAGATCGCCTTCACGGGCTCGACGGAGGTCGGGC
>JBBPYT010000114.1:0-2862 GCA_038199665.1 Hyphomicrobiales bacterium | reverse complement strand
GAACCACGGCGATGCCCGTTGTCGCGCCGGGCAGGCTACTGGGCAGCGTCCAGCGTGAACTGCAGCTCGGCCAGGCGGCTATAGAGGCCGCCCTTGCGCACCAGCTCGGCGTGCCGGCCCTCCTCGACGATGCGGCCCTGGTCCATGACGAGGATGCGGTCGGCCGTCACGACGGTGGCGAGCCGGTGGGCGATCACCAGGGTGGTGCGGCCCCGCATCAATTGGTCGAGCGCCGCTTGGACGAGGGTCTCGTTCTCTGCATCGAGTGCCGAAGTCGCCTCGTCGAGCAGCAGGATCGGCGCATCCTTCAGGAGGGCGCGTGCGATGGCGATCCGCTGCCGCTGGCCGCCCGAGAGGGTGACGCCGCGCTCGCCGGCTGCCGTTCCGGCGCCCTCCGGAAGAGCTTCGATGAAGGCCCAGGCCGCGGCGCGCTCGGCAGCCTGCCGCACATCGGCATCGCTGGCCTCAGGCCGGCCATAACGGATGTTGTCGGCAATCGACGACGAGAAGATCGCCGGATCCTGCGGCACGACCGCAATGCGGGACCGTAGTTCGGCCGGGTCGGTGAGGCGCAGGTCGACGCCGTCGAGCAGGATGCGGCCGGCGGACGGGTCGTAGAACCGCATCAACAGCTGGAACACGGTCGATTTGCCGGCGCCCGACGGTCCGACGATCGCCACGCGCTCGCCCGGCCGCACCGCGAAGGACAGATCATGGACGACCGCGTCCCCGGCCCGCGTCGGATATGAAAAGCCAACCGCCTCGAACACCAGACGGCCTTCGGCCGGGACCGGCAGCGTCACGGGGACCGGCGGCGCCACGATGCGCGGCGGGATGGCCAAGATTTCGGCCAGGCGTCCGGCTGCGCCTGCTGCCGCGGAAATCTCGTTCCACACCTGGCTGAGTTCGCCGAGCGCGCCGGCCGCGAACACGGCGTAGAGCACGAACTGCGACAAAAGCCCGCCGGTCATGCGGCCCGCCATCACGTCGTGGGCGCCGAGCCACAGCACCGCGACGACGCTGCCGAACGCGAGAAAGATGGCCACGGCGGTCAACAGACTGCGGGCAGCAGTGGCGTCCCGCGCGGCCGCGTAGGCATTCTCCACCGCCGCGTCGAAGCGGGCCCGTGTGACTGCCTCGGCTCCGAAAGCCTGCATGGTCCTGACCGCGCCGAGGTTCTCGGCCGCGAAAGCGCTGGCTTCCGCGAGCCGATCCTGCGCGGCACGCGACCTTCCGCTGACGCGCCGGCCCGATAGAACGAGCGGCAGGACGATGACCGGGATGGCGGCAAGTACGAGGGCCGACAGCTTCGGGCTCGACACCACCATCATGGCGATCGCGCCGAGAAACAGAAACAGATTGCGCAACGCAACGGAGGCGGAAGCCCCGAAGGTCGATTTCAACTGCGTCGTGTCGGCGGTCAGCCGCGACACGAGTTCGCCGGTCTGGGCCGTGTCGTAGAAGGCGGCATCGAGGCGGCTCAGATGCCGGAACAGGTCCGAGCGCAGGTCGGCGACGATCCGCTCGCCGAGCGTCATCACCAGGTAATATCGGCTGCCGGAAGCGAAGGCCAGTACGGCCACCACGGCCACCATGGCGCCGAAATAGGCATTGATCAGGCCGGCCTTGTCGGGCGCGAAGCCGAAATCGATCATGCGCCGCACCGCCTCGGGCACGGTCAGGGTCGCGGCAGAGGCAAGGATCAGCGCACCGATCGCCCCGGCGATGCGGGCCTTGTGGCGTCGCACGTAGGGAAGGAGCGGCACCAGGGCACGCAAGGAGGCGCCCGGTGTCGTGCGCAACGGTTTCGGCATCGGGTCCGTTCCGGGAAGCGATCCCGCCTGGCGAGTCCTGCTGTTGATCGATCGCCTCATCTAAAGGTCTCGTCGGACTAGTTTTCGGCAAGCGCCTGCGGTATAGGACCGCAATTCTCCCAGCAAGGCGAAATCATCCGGAGCCGCAGGGCGGCTCCGCGCCACGCATGCCGCATCGAGACGACGATCATGAAGACTGACGTGCACCCGAACTACCATTTCATCAAGGTCGTTATGACCGACGGCACCGAATTCACCACGCGCTCGACGCTCGGCAAGGACGGCGATACGCTGAACCTCGACGTCGATCCGAACACCCATCCGGCCTGGACTGGCGGCTCACAGCAGCTGCTCGACCGCGGCGGTCGCTTGTCTCGCTTCAATTCGCGGTTCTCGGGCCTGAGCTTCGGCAAGAAGTAACAGCCCTCGCGAGCGCTTCCGATCAAGACCGCTGCCGACGGCGCGGCCATGGGTCGCCCGCCCGCGAATCGAGATGCATCACATGTCGGCCCGATTCGCAGAACGGCCCGCGGGAGCGCGCGGTGCCTTCGCGTGCATGATGTTCAGGCGAGCCGTCGGACGCGCTCGCGGGGACGTCCGCGTCCCGGCGTGGTGAAGGGTGGCCGATTCGCCCGGCTCGATCTTCGGCGGCCGAGCAGGGTTGCACGACAGCGATCATGTTCAAAATACCCGAAACCGGTGACCGTGCGGGCTACGGACGAGCGTGAAAGGCTATCCGGATCTTCTCCCACTACAGGCCCAATTCGCTGGGAAAGACAGGTTCGCGCGCAGCGGCCGTGGCGAGCGTCGATTCCTCGGGAGTCTCGATGGAACGGTCGAGGTAGAGAAGCCTAGCCTGCAACCGAATCGATCTCCCGGTCAATTCCTGCAGTTGGCCCGGCAGTTGAGAGTACACGCCCGGCCCGGAGGCGACCTCCTGCGCACAAAGCCGGACGTTGTATTTCTCGGCCTTCGCCTGGGTCTGCGTCATCTCCCCTTCATTGACGGCTCTTTGCACCAGCAGCCACGAGGCAAGCTGCATGAGCCG
>JBBPYT010000113.1:0-7929 GCA_038199665.1 Hyphomicrobiales bacterium | reverse complement strand
ACCGGCTTCGATGGCCGTATATCCCATGTCCTGCAGCACTTCGAGCGCGAGGCCGCGCACCGTCGCGTTATCCTCAACCACCAGAACGGTTTCGCCGGCCTCGGCGCGCCGAATTGCGCCCGGAGACTCGGGCGCCTCCGGTTCGTCATGACCCGTGTGACGTGGCAGGAAGATCTTGACGGTCGTGCCCCGGCCGACCTCGGAGTGGATCTTGACGTGGCCTTCCGACTGTTTGGCGAAACCGTAGATCATGGACAGACCCAGGCCCGTGCCCTGGCCGATAGGCTTGGTGGTGAAGAACGGATCGAAAGCCCGGGTGATCACGTCCGGCGGCATCCCGGTGCCCGTGTCGGCGACGGACACGACGACATATTGGCCCGGGCCGATCCCCGGCTCGCGCGACCCATGGACGTCGTCGAGAACAATATTGCCGGTTTCGATCGTCAGCAGTCCCCCGTCCGGCATCGCATCCCGACCGTTGATGGCCAGGTTCAAGAGGGCGTTCTCGAGCTGGTGAGGGTCGCAAAGGGTGAGCCAGACGTCGTCCGACACGATCGTCTCGAGCACAACGCTTTCGCCCAGAGTGCGGCGCAGAAGGTCATCCATGGACGCCACGAGCGCATTCACGTCGACGGACTTGGCTTCAAGTGGCTGGCGACGCGAGAAGGCGAGGAGGCGTTGGGTGAGCGCGGCGGCGCGGTTGGCGGACATCAGTGCAAGACCGACGTATCGCTGGATCGCGTCCGTTCTGCCCTGCGCGAGGCGCTTTTCCATCAGCGCGAGCGAACCGATGATACCGGTCAGGAGATTGTTGAAATCGTGTGCGATGCCTCCGGTCAGCTGGCCGATGGCTTCCATCTTCTGCGCTTGGCGCAACTGCTCCTCGGCGAGGCGCTGACCGGTGATATCGCGTGCAATGCCGATCAGCAGTTGCGTGTCATCGTCCTCGATGGGGAGCGGTGCCAGGACGCATTCGGCGATGCGCCAGTCGCCGCCGCCGTCGATATTGATCTCGTATTCCATGGGCTGACCGGTTACGGCGCATCGGATGCAGCGATCCAGCAGCGGTTCACCATCGCTGGTGGCTTGCGACACCGATTTGCCGACGATGTCGCAGGCCGGCCTCCCCATGAAGCGCTCGGCCGCCGCGTTGACAGCGTCATAGACCGCCTGCTTACCGGGGCCGACCCGAATCAAGAAGATGGGCGCCGGTGCATTTTCAAAAAGCGTCCGGAATCGCGCTTCGCTCGACGTCAGCTCCAAGGTGCGCTGGGCCACGCGATTTTCGAGGGTGGCGTTGAGGTCGTGCAGCGCCGCTTCGGCGCGGGCACGTTCGAGAGCTTCCCAGAGCCGCGCCGCGACCTCGCCGGCCAGGGCCAACTCCTCGGAGGACCAGCTATGGTGCCGCGCCTGGCCGAGGATGAGTGCGCCCCGCAGTTTGCCGTCCCGGATCAGCGGAACCGCGGCCGCGGACCCGAGGCCCCGCATGATCGAGGAAGAAGCCACGGCTTCCGGTCCGCCGGATACCGTAGCATCGAAGGTAATCGTCAAACCACGCAACAGATCGGCGACGTTCTCCCGTCCTAGGCTGTCGAGCGTCGATTCGCCGACCAGGGGGGACACGCTGCCGTCCGACCATCCGGTAGCGAAGACGATTTCGCCGCCGGGCAGAACTTCGCCATACCCGACCCTGCTCAATCTGAGGTGCCGGCCGACCGTTTCCGCCACCGTCTCCATGATTTCGTCCGGGTCGTCCAATTCCCGCAAGCGGTCGCCAAGCACCAGCAGAAAGCCTTGTCGCGCTTGGTTCCGACGCAAGATGGCGACGGCCTGCGCCCGCTCGAGAGCATCCCAGGTTCGCGACGTGACGTCCTCGACGAGCGACACTTCTTCCGGCAACCATGAACGAGGGGTCCGGTTCTCCACGAGAAAAAGCGCCCTGAAGCGTCCTTCCCGGATGAGAGGCACGATGATGCCCGAGCGCATTTCGGGCTCGATTTCGCCGCCCGCGAGACCCTGCCCTGGGACAGGGTCGAACTCGGCGCCTCCAACTACGACGGTCCGCCCGGCTCGGAGTTGCGTTATCCGGCCCGGAAATAGCCGGTCGACGGGGATGTTGCCGGCCCGCCGGTCGACGGTGCCGTCGGACCAGCCCGTCTCGAAGGTCGCGGTTTCGTGAGCAAGACCGATTTCGCCGAAGCCGACGCGGGTTGCGCCAATCTCGCGCCCAACGGCTTCGGCTGCGGCGGAGACGATCTCGGCCGCATGGCTTGAATTGCGGAACCTGTCGGTCAAGGCCAGCAGCAGGGCTTGACGCGGTTCCAGGGATTTGCGCTGGCTAATGCTTTCCGTGGAACCGGTCCCCCCGAAAGTGCGATGGTCTTCCTCGCCTTGACGAAGCAGAGGCCCGCCGTTGACCTTCCCGGCCGTTTCCACAGCCACGCAAAGAATGCCGAGGACCCCGCCCTGGTCGTCCGCGATGGGACTGTAGGAGAAATCGAAGCACGCGTCTTCCGACCCGCTGCAGCGACCCGGCAGGAAATGCCGTGCCGTGAAGGAGAGCTTGACCCGGGCCATTCCGGTTTGCAGGACGTGGCGATTGAAGCCGACGGCCTCCGGCAAGCCTTCGTGCACTCGTGTACCAAGGAGCGAGGGATGGCGGCTGCCGGCAATCTTCGCGTAGGCGTCGTTATAGATCATGACGCCGTCGGTGCCCCACAGCGTAAGCATCGGCACTGGCGAGCGGAGCACCGTGTCGACCACGGCCCGCATGCTTTCCGGCCACACGTTCATCGGACCGAGCGGCGTAAGAGACCACTCGAAAGCGCCGATCAAAGCCCCGAGTTCACCGAGTTCGTTCGGGAAGCCGACATCCGTGACGGCGGCTTCGGGCGGGGATGACGATGTCATCGATGCCGAAGGTTTCGGGACGTTCTCTGGGGTGGCCGAGATTTGGTCGTGGCCTCCGGCAGGTGAAACTTCAGCCTAAGCTCGCGTGGTACCGCCACCCCGGCTTGAACGGGGGACCTCTAGATCCACAATCTAGCGCTCTAACCAACTGAGCTATGGCGGCACTGCAAGCGCCGAGGATAACTAGGAGCAAAAAAGCTGGATGGCAAGCGCCGGCGGGAGGCAGGAGTTCGGTCGAAATCGACCCTTGGTGCGCAGCCCGTTGTCTTACTTTGACTCGTCCGAAAGGGTCTTGAACCCGCCCAAGGACTCGGCGGCGAGCTGCTGCACCAAAGTGGTCAGTTCCCTGCCTTGCGCCGTGAGCGCTTCCATTTGCTGGCGCATGTGGCGGGCGTTGAGGGAGACGGCTTCGGACATGGACCTGACGCCCATCATCGATGTCCAGAACTCGAAAGCCGCGTCGATGTTGGTGCGCATCGCCTCGGCGGCTTTGGCATGGAAGCGGGCCAGTGTTTCGGTCGGTTGCGATACGCCGTCTTCGATCACCGCGGCGGCTTCGTCCGCCTTGGTTGGGAATTGGCTGGCCACCACTGCATGGTCGCTCGCCGATTGTCCGGTGACCTCAAGGTTCTGATCCGCCTCGGGTTCGACCACGGCGCCGCCTTGCGACGTCACATTGTCGAGGGCAGCGTCGCTTTCAGGCGCCACAGTGTCCAAGGCGGCGGTGCCTTCCGGAAGGCTCTGCGCATCATCGGCAAGCTTTCTGCCCCCCCGGCGGCCCTTCGACGCCACCGTTTGGGATTTATGCACCCCCTCGACCAGGTCTGCCGCCTGCTTGGCCGCGTGGTCCATCGCATCGGAAGTCACCGAGGTGATTGCGGTTGACGCCTCGAGATCGCTCGGAGCGTGGTGAAGAGGAAACGGGTCCGAAGCCATGGCGATCTTCCTTGGGTCAATGCGGGGCGTCAGGCGCACAATGCCGACCCGTAAGAGGGGCGGCGGGGCTTCTGGAGGACGTTCAGCCGCCCATCGCTCGCAGGCGACGGGCAAGCTCAAACAGCCTCAGTCCTGGTTCGTCGAGGACCTGACGGCCGAAGCCGCGGACTGAACCGCACCCTGCGCCGCGGTTTGCATGATCGAACCGAGTTCCTTGGCCTGATCCTGAATGGTCGTCATCTGCGTCTTGGCATATTCGGACTGCAGGGAAAGAACCTCCTGGAGGTCCTTGGCTCGCACGAGCTTCTGGGCAAGATCGAAAGCGGTGCGCACATTATGCTCGGCAAAGGACATCGCCTTCGTTCCGAGATTCTTGGCGTTGGACTGAACCGATGTCGCGGTGTCGTCGGCCTGCCCAACAGCTTTTTGGGCCGCTGTGATGTAACCTTCGAAAGCCTTGCGGGCCTGATCCACGCTTTTTTCGGCGAGGTCGCGCATGTCGGATGGAATTTCATAAGACGGCGTATTCATCGTGCTCTCTCCTTGGAAGGCGGAGATCAGAAGCGGCACGATCGGATTGTTCGCAAAATAGCTTCATCCGACGGCCCAGCATTTGGTCAACCGCTATCACGTCCTACACGAGTGATTGCTGCGTTGCAACATAATTGTGCAATGCACCAGGAAAATTCTGAACGAAACCTGGGCATCGGTGGCATGTGGAGCTCCTACGCGATGGACCTCGGGAGGACGAGAGTCTAAACCTTTTGTTAAGATGTGGTTGCAACCTGGCGAGCGTCTTCTCCGAAGTAAGTTCACCTTCGGACGCGGCGGCAGAGGCGATTCTGCGGTGTTCGGACGGTGTGGATGCGAATGTCCCAAGATCAGGTGAGTTGGGTGGAGTCCGCTTTCGATCATCCCGCGTTCTTCGCGTCGAAGCGCCAAGCGGCGCCGTCGTTCATCGTGGAAGTCGATCCGCTGCGTGCGGTTTGGGCCAATACAGGCGCCGCTGCGCTGTTCGGGGCCAGGGATACCGAAGATTTCACCCGGCGGTTTCTCGCGCCGCAAGGTGCGCTGACGCAGAAATTCGCCGATCTGGCCCGGCATCTCGAACCAGGCGGCGCGCCTCGCCTCGAGCGCATACGCCTTGTGCGCGGGCTTGCGTCCCGCAATCTTACGCTGTTGTACCATCGCCCGGGCGGCCCCGCCGGAGTTTCCAGGCTGGCCTTCGCGGTTCTTGGGCCAGGCTCGGTTCGACCTTCCGGTCCTGATGGATCGGCCACGTGGCGCGTTTCCGCTCATGCGTCAGCAGCCTTGAGCGCAACGTCTGTCCGGTCCGAACTGAACCATGCCATGATCGGAGATGAACCGAGCGAACAGGCACATGCTGCACGCGCCGATGCGGTGAAATCCGACTTGGTGGATGCCGAGGGAAAGCGTCTCCGAGAGGCTTTCGAAGGGGTCGACCATTGCCGGTTCCTGTGGCGTACCGATGCGTTCGGTCGTCTCCTCCAGGTCGACGGCAGCCTTTTCGGGCGCCTCGGCGCCTCCGTCCCTCCCACCGTCCAGCAGTCCTTTGCCGAATGCGTCGCAACATTCGACGCCGAAGTGGCGGAGCGTCTCCGAACCGTGCTTGCGAGCCGCAAAAGTTGGAGCGGAATGGAGCTTCTGTGGCCCGTATCCGGCGGCCGGGTTGCGGTTCCAGTGACGCTCGCCGCATCCCCGCAATACGAGGCCGGCCGGCAGTTCGGAGGATTCCGCGGCTTCGGACTGATCGATCTCGCGCGCATTCGTGCGATGCCCGAAGCCATTGGAGACAAGCCGCCTGCACCGCAAACCGCTTCGATGTCGGAGCTGCCTTTGCCTAGGCCCGATCAAGGGTCCGAACAGGACCGCATCGCCGCGCCGGTTCCGGAGGGGCGGCTCGAATCGGCAGATCCGCAACAGCCGGCCGCCGGGGAGGACCAACCGACCGTTGCCGGACCCGCCATCACGGGCCATGACGCGAGCGGCCTCGCTTCGGCCGGAGAGATGGGGGAACGAGAACTCGCACCGACCGAGGAGCGGCCGCCACTGGCGCCGCCTGCGAACGTGGTCCAGCTTTGGCCGCTTCAGGCGTCTGTGGCGGCGCGTGCGCCGGGGAATGCCGGCAGCGATGCTTTGTCTGCCGGCCCGTTGCTCGGAACCGAGCGGGATGGCGACGCCGCTTTCACGCCTGCCGAGCCCGATGCGGAAGCTTCGCATCGCGGGCCTGACCCGGATCAAAACGGATCACTGTCTTCGAGCGAGCATTTCGCGTTCCAGGAGATCGCGCGCGCGCTCGGAGCCAAGATCGAGCAAAGCAAGGCGCTGCCTGAAACGCAGGGTGCGTCCGAGGCGGAACAGGCCCGCCCGGGGGGCGACGTTCTGGCCCGCCAAGCAGCCCTTCTGATCGAAAATACGCCAGCGATGATGGCGGTTTTGCGTAAAGGCAAGCTGTTGTTTGCCAATCGGGCGCTGCTCAACCGATTGGGGGTCCGCAGGCAAGGCGAGTTGCCGGCCGCGGTCGGCGGCGGCTCCGCCCTGGAGCTGCCGCAAGGCGCAGGTGAAACGTCCGACGCCATTTCGTTCACCGCACACGACGGCGAATGCGTCTCCTTCGTGGGCGAAGCGCGCCCGATCGATTGGGAGGGCGGTGCCGCAGTGCTGTGGTCGTTGCGCTCGCCCGGCGCAACCGGACCCGGCATCCGTCTGAGATCCGGTGAACGCGAGCCCGAAGAGCGGGATGACACGCTGACGCTTCGCGCCCTGCTGGACGCGGCAGGAGACGCGATCGCCACGATCGATGAAGCCGGCCGGGTTCTGACGCTCAACCGGCAAGGCGAACGCTGGTTCGGTGAGGATCGGCGCCGGCTGGCGGGAGAAAGCTTCACGCTCCTTCTCGCGCCCGAAAGCCGCGCCCTCGCGGCGTCACTCCTGGCCGAGGTCAAGGCACAGCCGGACTCCTCTGTCGAAGCCACCCGCGAACTCGTCGCGCGGACGCCTGAAGGCTCGTCGATGCCCCTGCTGATGACGCTCGCCCGGATCGGCGACGGGCTTTTCTCGGCCGTTTGGCGCGATTTGTCGGCACTCAAGCGGTTCGAAAGGGACTTGGCTCGCGCCCAGCGGGAGGCGGACCGCGCCAGCGGCCAGCAACCGGAGTTTCTCGCCAAGGTCAGCCACGAGATCCGCACGCCGCTGAATGCCATTTTGGGCTTCGCCGAAATCATGATGGACGAGCGCTTCGGTCCGCTCGGCAATATACGTTACAGGAACTATCTGCAGGATATCCATGCCTCGGGCACGCATGTCATGAGCCTGATCAACGATCTCCTGGACCTGTCGCGGATCGAGGCCGGCCGGCTCGATCTCGACCTCGGTTCCGTCGAGATCAACAAGGTGATCGGCGATTGCGTCGCGCAGATGCAGCCGCACGCTCACCGCGAACGCGTCATCATGCGCACCTCCCTCGGCGCGCGCCTCCCAGCCGTGATGGCCGACGAGCGTTCGGTCCGCCAAATCGTCACGAACCTCTTGTCCAATGCGGTGAAGTTCAACGAGCCTGGCGGTCAGGTGATCGTTTCGACCGCTTTGAACGATGCGGGCGCCGTCGTGGCGCGCATCCGCGATACGGGACTGGGCATGTCGGATGCCGACATCGCGGCCGCCCTCGAGCCCTTTCGGCAGCTTGCGCCATCCAAGCAGGCGGGAGGCACCGGGCTCGGGCTTCCGCTGACCAAAGCTCTCGTGGGGGCGAACGGCGCATCTTTGTCCATCCGCAGCCGACCGCGCGAGGGCACCCTCGTCGAAGTGATGTTCACGCCTGCTCCGGCACCTTCGGCGCGCGTTCCCGCGTAGCGGGATTCCACCTAACGGCGGTGGCGCGATCAGGTGTGCTTACCGCCGAGCGCCCGGGCCAGTTGGTCCTTGTTCATGGGCAATCGTCCGGGAACGTGTTGCTCCTTGGCGCGGGCGTAGAGAGTGGCGCGGGTTTCGCGCGATGAACCGAACCCTCGACTGTGTTGGGATCCACGGGCGCCATCGAGAAGGAACGTCGCGCAGCGGATT
>JBBPYT010000112.1:0-5566 GCA_038199665.1 Hyphomicrobiales bacterium | reverse complement strand
TCATCCTGGCCATGGCCGGGCCGATCTGGAATCCGCCGCCGGCCACGCTCGCCGGCAAAGGGCCGGTGCTGGTGCTCCTGGACGACGGCTTTGCCGCCGGGCCGATGTGGGATACTCGCGTCGCCGCCGCGGCCGAGCGGCTGACCGAGGCCGGACGCAACGGCCGACCGGCGGCGGTGGCGGGGCTTTCGGACGGTGCGCGGGAGATTGTCCCCGTGACCGCCGCGCAAGCGCTCGACCGCCTGCGCGCCCTGAAGCCGGTGCCCTATCTGCCCGACCGCACGCTCGCGCTTCCGGCAATAGCCACCTTCATGGGTGCGCACGGCGATGCCGACATCGTCTGGATCGCCGACGGGCTCGAGAACGGCGGCAGCCGGACCTTCGCCGAGGCTTTGGCCAAGCTCGGTGGCGGGCATCCGCCAACCGTGCTGTCGGCGCAGGAGACACCGGTGGCCACCGTAGGATCCGACAACAAGCCGGACAGCCTCGCGGTGCATCTGGTGCGGGCCGACGGCCGCGCCGCGGCGCGGGGCATGGTGAGGGCTTTCGATCTCAAAGGGCTGGCGCTCGGCGACGCCGGCTTCGACTTCGGGACCGGGACCGAGACGGACGCGTCCTTCACCTTTCCGGTCGAACTGCGCAACCAGATCGCCCGGGCCGGCGTGGTCGGCGACGCTTCGGCGGGCGCCGTCACGCTGCTCGACGCACGCTGGAAGCGCCGGCGCGTGGAGATCGTCAGCGGTGCGACGGCGGATGTGGCGCAGCCGCTCTTGAGCCCGAACTACTTCCTGAACAAGGCGCTCGCGCCCTATGCGGACGTGCGCGAAGTCCGTGCCGGCTCCGCCGACCCGATCTTTGTCGGGCTCGACGAAACTCCTTCCGTGATGATCCTGGCCGATGTCGGCCAGGTCACCGGCCCGGCGCATGACCGGCTGGAGCGCTTCATCGAGAATGGCGGCCTGCTGCTGCGCTTCGCGGGATCGCGGCTTGCCGGCGCTTCGGACGACCTCGAACCCGTCACCTTGCGCCGGGGCGGGCGGACTTTCGGCGGGTCCTTGTCCTGGGACAAGCCGAAGCCGCTGGCCCCCTTCGATCGGGCCAGCCCGTTCTTCGGGCTGCCGCCTCAGAGCGATGTCACGGTCACTCGCCAGGTGCTGGCCGAGCCCGATGCCGGATTGGCGGCCAAGACCTGGGCCCAGCTCGTGGATGGGACGCCGCTGGTCACGGCCGAGAGGCGCGGCAAGGGCCTCCTGGTCCTGTTCCACGTGACCGCCGACACGACCTGGTCCAACCTTCCGTTGTCGGGTCTGTTCGTCGACATGGTGCGCCGCGTTGTCGCGTTGAGCGGGGAAGCTTCCGATGCCACCGCGGGAAAGAGTGCCGCGGCCGCCGAGGCACCGGCGCTCGCACCCACCCGCATCCTCGACGGCTTCGGCACGCTCGGCGCGCCGCCCGCCACGGCGAAACCGATTCCAGCCGGCTTCGCGGGTCCCGGCTCGGCCGACCATCCGCCCGGCTTCTATGGCCCCCCCGACGCGTTGGTGGCGGTCAACGCCCTCAACCCCGGCGCCAAGCTGATTCCCGCCTCGTGGGATGGGCTGGCGCTTGGATTGCTGGCCCTCAAGGCGACGCAGCCGATCGATCTCAGGACGGGACTCGTTACTCTGGCGTTCCTCGGTTTTGTGCTCGATGGGCTGGCGACGCTGGCCCTTGGAGGCGGGCTCAGGGCTCCGAAGCGACGCGTCGCAGCCGCCGCGCTGGCCCTGTTCGCGGTACTGGCCGCAACGGCTACCCCGGCGCCGGTCCGGGCCGACGAGGCCGTGTCCAAGCGTGACATGGACTCGGCGCTGACCACGCGGCTGGCCTATGTGGCGACCGGAGACGCCAATGTCGACGAAACCAGCCGGCTAGGCCTGAAGTCGCTGTCGCGGGCGCTGGCCAACCGGACGTCGCTCGACCCGGGCGAACCGGTTGCGGTCGATCCGGGGCGGGACGAACTGGCTTTCTATCCGATGCTCTACTGGCCCGTGGTGGCAGCCGCCGCACAGCCCGCGCCGGCGACCGTGGCACGGGTCGCCGCCTTCATGAAAAACGGCGGGACCATCGTGTTCGACACGCGCGACGCCCTGACGAGCCGCGCCGGTGGACCGCCGACCGCGGAGGGCCTTTGGCTGCAGCATCTGCTGGCCGGCGTCGACGTGCCCGAACTCGAACCCGTGCCGCGCGACCACGTGATCACCAAGACCTTTTACCTGATCGACAATTTCGTCGGCCGCTTCGGCAATGGCGAGACCTGGGTGGAAGCGCTGCCGCCTGCTCCGCCCGAGCAGGTCAACCGGCCGGCCCGCTCGGGGGATAGCGTTTCGCCCATCGTCATCACGGCGAACGACCTTGCGGCAGGCTGGGCCACCGATCCCGAAGGCGAGCCCCTGTATCCGCTCGTGCCCGGCGGCAACCGCCAACGCGAGCTGGCGCTGCGCGGCGGCATCAACCTCGTCATGTACACGATGACCGGCAACTATAAGGCCGATCAGGTGCATGTCCGCGACCTCCTCGAACGGCTGGCGCATTGACGACCGGCCAGGCTGACCCATGACGCGTTTCACGCTTTCCTTCGCGCCGCTTCTGCCGATGGCGGTGCTGATCGCCTTGGCTATCACCGCCCTGGTCGTGGTGGCGCTCGGTCTGCGGGCGCGTCGTCGCGGCACATTGCTGCGAGCGGTGGCTCTCGGGCTCATCCTCCTCGGGCTTGCCGATCCCGCCTTCGTTCGCGAGGATCGGGAGGGCCTGAAGGATGTCGTCGCCGTGGTGCTCGATCAGAGCGGCAGCCAGACGATCGGGGCGCGCATGGCCCAGACCACCCAGGCCCGCGCGGCGATCGAGAAAAGCCTGGCTGCGCTCGGCAACATCGAGCCGCGCTTCATCGAAAGCGGCCGTACCGATGCCGAGAACGATGGAACGAGGCTCTTTTCGGCGCTGAGCGCCGGACTGAGCGACGTGCCGCCGGAACACGTGGCCGGCGCCATCATGGTCACCGACGGGATCGTGCACGATATCCCGGCCAGCGCCGAACTGCTCGGCTTCAGGGCGCCGCTCCACGTGCTCGTCACGGGCCAGGAGGGCGAGCGCGACCGCCGCCTCGAGCTGATCGAAGCGCCGCGATTCGGCATCGTCGGCAAGGACCAGACCGTCAGCCTGCGCGTGCTCGATACCGGCGACAAGGGCGAGCCCGTAGCCTTGACGGTCCGCCGCGACGGCGTCGAGACCGCCACCTTGCGGGCCGCCGTGGGGGCCAGGATCGATATTCCGGTGCGCATCGAACATCCGGGGCCGAACGTGGTCGAAATCGACGCGCCGATCATACCGGGAGAGTTGACGGCGCTGAACAACAAGGCCGTGATCACGGTGGACGGGGTCCGCGACAAGCTCAAGGTCCTGCTGGTGTCGGGCGAACCGCATGCCGGCGAACGCATGTGGCGCAACATTCTCAAATCCGACGCCAACGTCGATCTCGTCCATTTCACGATTCTGCGCCCGCCCGAAAAGCAGGACGGCACGCCCATCAACGAACTGGCGTTGATCGCTTTTCCGACCGGGGAACTGTTCGGCAGCAAGATCGGCGATTTCGACCTGATCATCTTCGATCGCTACTCCAACCAGTCGATCCTGCCCTATGCCTATTTCGAGAACATCGCCCGCTACGTCCGCAACGGCGGCGCGCTGCTGATGGCGGTCGGTCCGGATTTTTCCGGTCCCGACGGGCTGTACTACTCTCCGCTCGGCGCGCTCTCGCCGGTCCGTCCCGACGGCCGGGTGATCGAGAAGCCTTTTCGCGCCACCGTCACGCCGGACGGTTTGAAGCATCCGGTCACGCGCGGGCTGCCGGGCGCCGACCAGAACCCACCCGCGTGGAGCCAGTGGTTCCGCCAGGTCGACAGCGAACCCGTCAAGGGCATGCCGGTGATGGCCGGGGCCGACAAGCGGCCGCTTGTCGTTCTGTCGCGCGAGAACAAGGGCCGAGTCGCCTTGATGCTGAGCGACCAGATCTGGCTTTGGGCCCGCGACTACGAGAACGGCGGCCCTTATCTCGACCTGACGCGCCGCCTCGCCCACTGGCTGATGAAGGAGCCCGAGCTCGAGGAGGAGGCGCTTCGGGCAACCGCCCGTGGGCACGACATCCTGATCGAGAAGCAGAGCGTCAAGGGCGATGCATCGCCCGTTTCGGTCACGGCGCCGTCCGGTGCGCAAACCGGTGTCACCTTGCGGCCGGACGAGCCGGGGCTGTCGAGGGGTTCGGTCACGGCAGGCGAACTCGGGCTCTACCGGCTGACCGACGGCACGCTCTCGGTGCTGGTCAACGTCGGTCCCGAAAACCCGCGCGAGTTTCAGGACGTGGTGTCCAGCACCGAAAAGCTGCGGCCGATCGCCGAGGCCAGCGGCGGCACGATCCGCCGCATCGGAACAGGTGCGGGCGATACCTTGGCGATGCCGCGGCTCGTGGCGATGCACGAAGCCCCGAGCTACGGCGGCAGCGACTTCATCGGGCTCAAGCGAACCGAAAGCAGCGTCGTCCGCGGTGTGGGCGTCCTGCCGCTCGCGGTCGGATTCGTCGGTCTCCTGGCGCTGCTTGGCAGCTCGATCCTGGCCTGGGTTGTCGAAGGCCGGGGTTTCCGGGCGAGGAAGACGATAGAAAGCCGGTAGGCGGTCAGATCCCCGCCGTCACCTTCCCGGAAGCGCCTTCGAAGGCGCCCGGTACGAGCTCGCGGAACAGCAGTCGCGCCGGATCGACGGGTCCGGGCAGCGAAAGCCGCCCCGGTTCGACCTGGGCGAAGCCGAAGCGCCGGTAGTAGGGCTCGTCGCCCACCAGGATGACGAGCTTGTGGCCGGCGGCTTCAGCGGCTCCCAGCGACCTTGCCATCAGCGCCCGCGCGATGCCGCGGTCCCGGAAAGCAGGGTCCACCGTGAGGGGCCCCAGCAGCAAGGCATGCACGGCTCCGGCCCTGATCGGCGTCATGCGATTCGACCCGACCAGCAGCGTCGTGACGCGGGCCACGAAACAAAGCTCCGGGTCGGGAGGCGCCATCTCGCGCAACCGGTAGGCCGTCCGGGCGAAGCGTCCCGGGCCGAAGGCGCGCTCGACCAGGCGCTCGACGGCCGCGGTATCGGCGCTCGTTTCGCGGGCCACGATGATGGAAAGGCTGAGGGCAGGGTCGGTCATTCGGCAGGCTTATACAGCAACATGGCCTTGCGGGCAGAGCCTCGCAGCCCCGCGCCTGAGGTTTGTCGGAAGGACGGCATCCGCCGATCAAATCACAATCCCATCCTGCCCTGAGATTAGGGTCGAAGCTCAAACTGCATGCAAGAAGCTCAAACTGAATGCAAAATGAATAAAAGCCAATCACCTACCGATTACAAAAGGGATACATTTTCTTAAAGATGACATATTTTGTATCTTTGTAGAACAAATTTTGCGAAAACGAAGATCGTCGCTTGAAAGTTCCTAAAATAATTTTGGTTCAGCGAGAAATTTGTGTTTACATCGGACGATTAATCTCTACCATCCACG
>JBBPYT010000111.1:0-6583 GCA_038199665.1 Hyphomicrobiales bacterium | reverse complement strand
TCCTTTAACCCTCATCCTGCTGAGCCTGTCGAAGGACGAGGGTGGCGCTGACCCGGAATATCCCGTCCTTCGACAGGCTCGGGATCAGGATATTCTCTTGCCGTCGCGATCGAAAATACTCTGCTGCCCTATGTGACGCAGTAGAACTATTCAACGGATGTCCGCAGGGCCGCCTCATAGGCCAGCCGCACCCAACGCGCCATGATGTCGGGATCGTCGAACGAATCCTCGGGGATCGACCAATAGGGCATGTTGACGACCTTCCCCTTCTTACTCTCGTAAGCCCAGCGTCTTGCGCCTGCCGCCTCGAACACCGGCGCACTGACGGCATCCGCCTTGAGCAGCATCTCGTCGCGGACCTCGATCGCAACGATCCGTCCCATGTGATAGACGCCCTTCCCGCCGAACATGCGCCTGATCGTCACCGGTCCGAGCGCCGAAAACATCTCCTCGATAGCGGCTCTGTCCATTCCGGTACTTTCGGGCGCGGCGGTCTGCGACTGCTCCGCTTTATTTTAACCTCAAGGGGGCGGCGCTGCCAGAGACGCGCGTTGAAATCGGACGGCTTCGCTCCGTATACTTCATTTCGGCCGGGTACGCTGGCCCCGGTCGCCGGCTGGCCGAAAGCGCGGGGGTGGGGCCAACCCTGGAACACGTCTGGACGTGCGCCTCACCAGCCATTCCGAGCGAAGTGCAACCCTGATCTTCGCGGTGAATCATGCGGCGGCGTCAATTTCGGTCGCTGCCGGGACCGATCGACAATCCCTGCGGACCAGCCTGCCCAGAGGCCGGAGGCTCTGAAACCGCCGCTCCCGCCCACTACGTCACCGCGCGCAGCAGTGCGCCGAACCCGCGACGCTGTCTCACGGCCGGAACATTGCGCCGGATCCAGGCGTCGGCTCCGAGCGCGCGGCCGGCCGCAAGCACCAGGAAATAGCCGAGCAGCATGGCGAGGAACACGTAGCTCCACGACCATTCGTCCGGGTCGCCCGGGCGCTTGTTGTAGATACCGAGCCAAAGGTTGAGCGTGAACAGGACGGCGCCGAAACTCGCCAGCCTCACGCAGAGACCGAGAATGAGCGACACGGCGAAGCCGAATTCCGCCAGGAAGACCAGCGGGTTCACAAGCGCGAAATTCGGCAGCAACACGTTTGCCACGAGGTCGCGATGGACCGCGAACGCGGCTCGGCCGGCCATCTGCTCCATCCAGTAATGGAGGCCGTTGTTGGCCCCAAGGGGCAGCTTCCACAACATGCCCTGGAACCACATGCAGCCGATCAATAGGCGCGTCACCCAAATGAAGACTGTTCTGCCGGTACGCTGAGACGGATCCTCCCGCCAGTTCACGACAGCGAACGCCAAGCTGCCGATGACCAGGGCGTAGAAGATGAGGAGGATCAGGTATTTCCAGGCCCCGATCCCGGTGTAGTCGCCGGTATCGGCGATCAGGAACTGGATGAAGTCGTTGATCAGATTCATGGTTGCTCGCCCCGGTTTTCCGTTCGATCCGTTCGCGCTCCAGGCATCCGGACGCGCATGTCATTCGTTCTCAGTCCCGGCAAGAGTTACGAAGCCGCTGCTACGTCCAAGCCGATTTCGCCTCCGGTCGACGCTCCTGACGCATTGGCTGACAACCGGACAGGGAGGCCGTCGATCCTCAGGGTTTTGCGCAATCCGCGAGATGTTGCGTCCACCGCAAGGGACATCAGCGCCGTCGCGAGGATCAGCGCCACCGCCACGTCGAGCCGCAATTCTGAAATGGCGGCATCCACATCGTAGCCGAGCGTTTTGACGCCGAGGAGGCCGAAGATCGCGCTTTCGCGCAGGATGATCTCCCAGCGGTACAGGCAATAGGCCAGGAACTGGCCGTAAAGCCGCGGCAGCGTTTCGTAAAAATACAGATTAACGCCCTTCGGGGCGTCGAGTCGATAGGTCAGGGCATCGGCCTGCCGGCCCATCAGGTAGCCCACGACGGCGCCGTTATGGAGCGTGAGCGCGATGACGGCCGGGAGCATGGAGGGCCCCAGCATCAGCAGGAGCAGGTAGGCCAGCATGTAGTCGGGCGTCGAACGCACGATGACGAGAACGACGCGCCCGAGCGGTCGTCCTACCGGCCCGGCAAACCGTCGGCAGACGAGCGGGAAGAGCACGAGCGACAGGCCGCCCATCGCGACCAACGCGAGTTGCGACAGGACGAAGGTGTTGAGGGCGCCGGGAACAATCTCGTACCGGATGAGATGGGCGAGCCACCCGAGGAAAGCGATCCACGAATCCGCGGCCAGGAGATCGGCACCCCTCAGCGGTTGGGGAACGATGTCGTGCGACAAGAACCGCATCGTATTGCGGAGCGCGTTACCGCCGGACAGGCCCGGCGGTAGCACCAGCAGACTGCCGACGAGCAGGAACGGGACGGTGACCGGGCGTGCCCACAAGCGCCGCGTCGCGATCAAGCCGTAGAAGCAGAACAGCAGCGCCGCCGCCTGCGCATAGGCACCCTGCTTGAAGAAGCTGTCGAGATCGAAGCCGATCGTCGGCAGGCCGATGAAGCCGAGAACCAGCGTCGATCTCAGTCCGCACTCCAGCCGATAGAGCGTGTAGTGGCCGAACTGGCCCGCAAGGTCCGGCAGGCGCGCATAGGCGAAGGCCGAGACGGTCGAGGTTCTGGCCGGGAGCACCTGGACGGCCGAGAGGTCGGCCTCTTCGATCATTTCCGAAAAGACCTTGGCGAAGATGCCCGCATAGGGCAGCGCGATGGCCAATACCCCGGTCAGGGGACCAAGTCCCAGCCCCTGCAGCAACAGCAGCGCCCAGAACAATTCATGGATGGAGCGCAGGACGGCGCAAAGAACCCGGACGACGCGATAGCGCGGGAACACGAGAGCCAGGGCGAAGCCGCTCGCGCTGCCGAGGCCGACGCCGAGCATCGCGAACGCCACCGTATTGACCACGCTGCGGACGTCGACGGCAAGCAGGTCCGGCGCAACGAGCCCGCGCAGCAGACGGGCCATTTCGGCCCAAGGGTGGGCGGCCGTGACCGTAAGGTCGGCCGCGGCCAGGGCCGCGAGGCCTCCGAGGACGAACAGGCCGGTGGTTCGGCCATAGCCGAGCCGCTGTCCGAAGGCAAAGTGCGGCGTCACAGCGTTAGCCACCATAGAACCGGGCCAGATCGCCCGGCGCCACTCCGGCCGCCGGCGCGTCGAGCACGATCCCGCCAGCGTCCAGCACGACGACGCGAGTCGCCTGCGCCAGGGCGAGGGGGACGTCGTGCATCGCGAGCACGAGCGTGCGATGCCGCTCGGCCAATCGCGTCAGCAGCTCGGCGCCGTGGCGAGTGTCGAGCGCCGAGACCGGCTCGTCGCCGATCACGGTCGTCCGCCCGTTGAAAAGGGCTCGCGCCACCGAGGTCCGCTGCTGCTGGCCGCCGGACAGGGTACCGGCCTTCTGGAACATCTCGCCCGCAAGGCCGACGACCTCCAGGGCGCGCCGGACGTCCTCGACTTCACGTCGTCCGGGCCAGACGAGGGTCTTGATGTTGAACCAAGCCGGATAACGGTCGAGCCGTCCCATGAAGACGTTGTGGAAAACGCTCAGGGTCCGGACCAGCGCCGCGGCCTGCGGGATCAGCGCCGCCTGATCGCCGCTGCGCGCAAAGATCAGATTGAGCAGCGTCGACTTGCCGACCCCCGACCGGCCCAGGATCGCAACGCGCTCGCCCGGCTCGATCCGCAAGTCCACGTCGCGCAGGACGGGGCGGCCCGGATAGCCGACCACCGCCTCCCGGATGAGGATCGCGTCCTGCACGCGGCCCTCAGTTCAGCAGGCCCGCGGCTTTGGCGACCGCCTCGACCGGCTGGTATTCGGCATTGTCGGCCGGGATAAACCGAGATCGTCCGAACGGTTCGAGGATGGCCTTGTCGTCGATCGAGAGGAGCGTGTCCCTCACCTTGGCCGCGAAACCCGCCCCGAACGTTGCGTCGACGTCGCCCCGTATGGTCCACTGGTAGTCGGGGAAGGGTGGCGACTGCCAGATCACCGAGACTTTCCCGTCGTCTATTTTACCGGCCTTGTGGTCGAGGTCCCACACCGAATAATCGACGGCGCCGAGGTCATAGGCACCCGACTGCACGAGCTGGATGGTGCGCGAATGATCGCCCGAGAAGCCGACGCGCGAGAAGATCTCGTCGGGACCTTTTCCGAAGGCCTGCCGGAGGTAGAATTCCGGCATCACTCGCCCGGAGGTGGACGAGCGGGCCCCGAACGTGAAGGTCTTGCCCTCGATGCCCTTCGGCAGCTCCCTGTCCGGCTTGAGCCCGGTCGCCGAGTTGGCGATGAGATAGCTCTTGAACGCCGTATCCTCGGCACCCTGGGCGATGGCCAGAGAACCGGGAACCGCCGCGCGCGCCTGCACGCCCGTGAAGCCGCCGAACCAGGCCAATTGCACTTCCCCATTCACGAAGCTCGTGACGGCGGCCGGATAGCTTTTCACGGGAACGTATTTGACCGGCACCTCGAGCTTGGTCTCGAGATAGTGGGCGACCTTGGTGAATCGCTCCATCAGCCGCGTTTCGTCTTGGTCCGGGATGGCGGTGAAGACGAAAGTCGGTGCGTCCGCCGCGCGCGCCAAGCCGGCGAAGGCCAGCAAGGAGGCGGCAACGAGGGTGACGAACTTCATGAACGCTGTATCCTTCAACGGTCGTTGGTCCTCGCCGGCCGCACGAGGAATTTCAGCTCAAAAAACGCTGATTCCGGCACCCTCCGCTGCGAAGCTGCCGATGACCGCCGAGCGGCCGAAGCCGCGGGCCTGCGCTCGCGTCATCACCTCGGGTACGGCTGCCGGATCGGCGGCAATCAGCAAGCCGCCGCTCGTTTGCGGGTCGCACAGGAGGTCGCGCGCCCAGACCGGCAGGTTGTCCGCCAAAGTCACTTCGCTTTCGAAGCTCGACCAGTTACGACCGGAAGCCCCGGTCACGATGCCGTCGCTGGCCAAAGCCGCGACGTCCGGCAGGATCGGAACGGCGGAGAAATCGATGCTGCACCCCAGCCCGGACGGGCGGCACATTTCCAGGGCATGGCCGAGGAGGCCGAAGCCCGTGACGTCCGTCAAGGCATGGACACCCGATATGGCGGGCATGTCGGCACCGAGCACGTTGACCTGCGTGGCCGAGTCGACCATGGCCCGGTACAGCTCGGGCGCGAGCTGCTGACGCTTGAGGGCCGCGCCGTAGACGCCGATGCCGAGCGCTTTGGTCAAAATGAGGCTGTCGCCCGGCCGCGCCCCCACGTTGCGCAGCAGGCGGTCGGGATCAACGAGGCCCAGGACCACGAGGCCGTAAATGGGTTCGGGCGTATCGATGGAATGGCCGCCCGCGATCGGGATGCCGACCGAAGCGCAGACGCTCGCGCCTCCGGCGAGGATGTCCTGAATGGTTTCGAGCTGCATCGTGTTGACCGGCATGCCGACGATCGCGAGAGCCAGAATCGGCGTGCCTCCCATCGCGTAAACATCCGAGATCGCGTTGGTGGCGGCGATGCGGCCGAAATCATTCGGGTCGTCCACGATCGGCGTGAAGAAATCCGTGGTCGCGATGACGGCTTGCTTATCGTTCAAGCGGTACACCGCCGCATCGTCGCCCGTCTCGATGCCGACCATCATGGCGGGCGAGGCCACCGACGGCGGCAGTTTGGCGAGGATCTGCTGCAGCGCCGCGGGCGCCAGCTTGCAGCCACATCCACCGCCGTGGGCGAGGCTTGTCAGGCGGAGGGGTGCTGTCATCGACGATCCTCGAGGTTCATCCTGTCTCTCTGCCCGGTCTGGCCGCTCGAGATGCGCTCCGACCGCAAGCTTGCCGACGGGGCTCAAACCTTCGACAGCTCGCCAGAACCTCAGCCTGCGAGCGGGCGCCGCATGCAGCGGTCCGCAACGGGGACCGATTCATCAAATCGCCTTCTGGTGCGCCGCCGGCAAGTAATTATTCGGGCGCCGAACGGGTTTTGATGGCGCCACTATAACGTTTTCATCACGGAGGTGGGCGTCACTGCTGGACCCGCTCGGCCAGGCGTCCGGGCTAGGTCATCGATTCTGCGATATTGCCGAGGGTCGTCGGGCAAAGATCCGGGCCGTGTGTGTACCCGAAGAAGACGAGCAGCCATTTACCGCGGAAATCTTGATCCGAAGCCTGCCGTTCCGTCGCGGCATCGATCAGCTCGAATGGCCCTCCGGCCTCGCCCTTGCAGCCCTGCAGCAGCATGGTGGAGACGTAGTAACGATATCGTAGCCCCGATCGCATCGGTCGCTTGAGCAAAGCGTCGGAATGCGACCGGCCCGAGCGACTTCATGCAAGTTTTCGCTGAGCTTGGCCCGCACGGCATTGAAGAGGTCACGGTCGACGATCGGCTCTCGCTCCTGGTGGGCTGAGCGGGTGGCCTCGGACGCTGTTTGGTCAAGACCAATAGCGCGAGGGTGAAGATTCCAATGTTGTTTTGAGATCCGTATCTTTCCCCTTACCGATGCGATGGCCGATTTCCAGGCTGACGCGGTGCCAATGGCCCGGCTTTTGGGTAAACAACAAACCGGTGTCATCCC
>JBBPYT010000110.1:0-4041 GCA_038199665.1 Hyphomicrobiales bacterium | reverse complement strand
GAATGTCTTGGCCATCCGGCTGCGGTTCTTGACCTTGAGGATGCGAACATCGGCGGGAGCGTCGCTGAACACGAAGACGGTGAGTTCGATCTCGACGTTATCGCGCCTGTTGCGGAAGGTTGCCGCGCCCAGCCTGTATTCGACCTCGTAACGGGCGTCCGTCCGCCGAAATGGCACGAATCCCGCAGTATCGGCTTCTCCGGTAGAAAGATCGACCACATAGATCAACTGTCCGGGCAGCAGGGTTGCGCCGGATTCGAAGCGGTACGGTGTTAGGGCGTTCTGCCGCTCGTTGCCGTTGAAGGAATGGATCTCGCCCTCGTTCGACACGACCGTGCCGTAGCCGATCGGGTTCGCCAGCACGTGCGCCCAGGGGCGTGGGGTGCACGGGGTCAGTTCCAGCCTGGTGTCGTCCGGGAAGCTGAATGGCCAGGCTGAGGCCGGGGGCGCCGGACCGGGCGCGATCAGGCGTTTGCGATGCAAGATGCTGCGGAAAAGGCCTTCGTCGGGCGGCGCGATGCCGAGATGGCGCGCGACGAGCTTCGCCGCCGCGGCCTCGTTCTCGGCTCGGCCCGTGACATAGAGGATCTCGGCTTCGCCTTTGACCGGCAGGTCGACCGCGACCGCGAGGCTTGCGGCGGGATCGAATGTGTAGAGCGAGCCCTCGTCGTCTGGGGCGCGCCGGTGCTCGGCGTCGAGACCGCGCGGACGTCGCAGGCCGCCGGGGCCGATGAAACGCGTCCGCGAATCCTCGTAGCCCACCAGCCGCATGCTGGCTCCGAGCTTCGCCGCATGAAAGCAGGTCTCATGCGACATGCGGTGGGTCACGGGATCGCGCAGCAGCCTGTTGCGGGCCAGAACCGCATTGAGCTGCCGCACGAACCAGCTCTCGATATGCATGCTGTTGAAATCGGGGTCGCGGAAATACGCCCCGATCTCGTGCAGGGCGAGTTCCCGAAAACTCGTGAGTTCGATGCGGCGCGGCCGGTCGCCGAGGTTCTGCAGCCGGAGCCGGAAGAACTCCGTGGGCTCGTGATCGGCGAGCGTGATCCAGGCTTCGGCCCTGATGCCCGCGACGGTATTGCGGATCTTGATCCGGTTCGGGTCGGACTGCTTGACCGCATAATCCTCGCCCGCCACCTTTGCGGGCTGAAAGCCGAGGCTCCAGAGCGCATCGTCGGCCGTATCGCGCAGGAACACGAATGGCCCGCGAAGCTGCAGGGGGTCGCCGGGGCGGCGTGTGATGTCGATCGGAAAGCTGCCCCGCACGACCCCGGCCACGGTCGTGAACCCGCGTCCGTCGGCCGAAAGGTCGACCGTCATGCAGCCGTTCGACAGGCCGAAGGACGTCTGGCCGCGCAGCAGGGCCCGCGGCGTCCCGGCCGCGACGGGCGCCAGGGAGGCGCTGCGCCCGTTCCAGTGCCGGGCGATCACCCAAATCACGATGCCCGCCAATCCGCAGGCCAGGGCATAGGTCCCGACAAGGCTCAGCACGGCTGGCGCCAAGGGAGGCGCTGTGTTGCGAATCGTTTCGGCACCGGTCCAGGCCTGGTCCCAGGCAGGCCCGCGCGGGATGTAGAACGGAATCAGCAGCGGCGCCCAGGTGGCGAAACGCCGAATGCCTTCCGGGATGATCCTGGTCCGCCCGGCATGGCCCGCGAAGCGCGCCGCTGCCTCGTCGGCCCGGTCGCCGCCGATGAAGGTCAGGTTCACCAGCGTCGCCACCCTGAGGCCCATATGGTCGAACCAGATCAGCACGCGTAGCCAGTCGTAGGCAAGGAGGCCCGTGAACAGGGCAAGGCTCCAGGCACGGAAGCTCCCGTCCGGCAGGAACATGTCGGCGACCGTCGCGGCGCCGGTGCGAACCGCGCCATCCTGATTGTACCACGACGGATCCGGCGATTGCCGCAGGAAGGAATTGATCACCGGGGCCATCCAGAGGCCCCAGCGAAGCACCCGTACTGCCTGCTCGACAAGGCCCTGGAAGCCTTGTGGGCTGACCAGCTGCTTCAGCGGCGCCACGCTTCGCTGGAAGATCGCCGCCAGGACGAAGAAGTTGATGCTGAACAGCGGTGCCGCGATCGCCCAGTTCATCACCCCGGACAGCGACTCGTCGAAGAACAGCCGCGTGCCGCCACCGACCGGGCCGAGGTCGACCGTCCCGTACTTGTTGAACAGCGGATATGTCGTGAAGGACGCGATCTGGCGTCCGGAGGCTCCGTAAGAAAGATCGGCATAGCTCCAGAACTTGGTTGCCACCACGACGATCTGGTTGGCATCGAAATACCAGCCGAGCGCACCCCCGACCAGGCCGCCGAGCAGAACTCCGAGGGCATAAACACGCCAGCCTTCCATCACTCGCCGTCGGCCTTGCGCTTTGGTGACGATGTCGCTGAACAGATCGACGCCCGCGTAGGCGGCTGCGCCGAGGACGAACATGGCCACGAATCGAGCCAACCCGCTCCCGTCGGGCAGGCCCGACGACAAATACAGCGCGACGCCTAGTCCCACCACGGCGCCGCGCAGATACGATCGGCGACGCAGATAATTGTTTCTGAGCCGCCCGAAGAACGGCGACGTGCCGTCGGCGCTGGCGATCAGCGTCTGGGCGAGCGGAAACAGCAGCGCGCCGCCGATGAGGCCCGGCAGATAGGGTTCACCCGCCACATAGCCGGCAAGGCCGGGCAGGCGCAGCAGGGCGGAGCCGGCCACGATGATGGCCATGAAGACGCCGCCGTAGATCGCCCCCTTGGTGGCGCCGCCGCGCCACTGGGCGCAGGCCGCCGCGTAGGTCGGCGGCGTGCCGTTGAGCGTATCGATGGCGAGCCCCGTCACGACGTAGACGATCGCCCAAAGGCCCGCCTGCGCCAACGCCGCGGCCGCGATCGCCATCAGCGGCTGGAGCGGCCCGAGCGCACCGGCAGTCTGCGGCAGGTCCGCGATATGGGGCGTTATCGCCGCATGGATGGCGCTGCCCAGCAGCAGCGCGTGGAACCGCAGGTCTCGTGTGAGCCGCCCCGTCACGAGGATGCGGAACAGCGCGGTCAGCACCTCGCAGAACACGAACATCGCGAGGCTTCGCCCGACGATGAGGTTCACGGGCTCGGGCAGCGCCGCGCCGGCGGTCGCCATCGCGCCGAGATCGTGCATCATCCCGCCGTTGCCGAGGCTCAGCACGAGGTTGAACAGCAGCGGCAGGATCAGGATCGACAGCCGCTCGCGCAAAGCGAGAATGCGGCCGCCCAGCAACGTCAGTGTCAGGGTTGCGGCGAAATAGATGAGGATCATGGCGATGGCGCCGACGGGCGTCGTGCGCAGCAGGTGTCCCCATTGGTTCGGGAGTTGCCAAACCGCGAAGGTCGGATCGCGCGATGCGGCGAAGAGCGCCAGGATGACGGCATCAAGCGCCACGTCGGCGGCACGGGCCGGAACCGTTGCGGCACGCCGGGCCAAGGCCAGGCCGCCTGCGCCAAGAACCGCAACCAGCAGCGTCACCCAAGGCCCGGGTGCCGCGACGGCCAGAACCGCCCCGATGAGAAGCGCCACGGCAGCCGCGGCTTCCGAACCTCGCGGGGCCGACAGATCCGAACGCGCTTCCATGAAGCCTCCTCGGTTTGGTCCCCCGCCCTGCCGCAGCTTTGGGGCACGGCAAAGGCAGACAAGCGCCTTTGACGGCGAAGCCCGGAAAGCAACCCGGCGCGAATCACCGGGTTGCAGCTTAGCGGCCAAGGACGCCGGTTCTTAAATCGTTTCTTGAGAGCATGGAAGGTCGCCAAACCCTGCCGCGCGGCAAGCCGCAACGCCTCCGGCTATGGGTCGTGAGCCGGCGGCAAAACCGGCAGGCATCCCGGATTTCCGTTGTCTCGTGGAGCCCTAGGATGGCGCGATCGATGCTCAGCCGGGGCTGGCGGTTGGCGGTCTGCCTCCGTCCCGGCTAGAATGCCGAGAGCCTTTCCCTTGACCCACCCTGTCCATGCCCCAGCACCGTCCCGTTCAAGCCGGCGACCACGTCTTTCTCGTCGACGGTTCGTCGTTCGTGTT
>JBBPYT010000109.1:0-26524 GCA_038199665.1 Hyphomicrobiales bacterium | reverse complement strand
GCCGCTCGGCGATCGCCTCGGGTGCATGCTCGTAGGGGAAAAGGAATTCGATCGCATCGAAGCCGGCGTCTGCGGCTGCTGCAAAGCGGTCGAGAAACGCCCACTCGGTGAACATCATGGAAAGGTTGGCAGCGAAACGGGGCATGTCTTTCCCTGTGGTCGGTCGGCGCGGCGGAAACCGTCATTGTACCGTCCGGATCGGCGCGGAGGTCAAGGCCGGACTTCGCGGTCCGCCGATCCCACGGCTGCGTCGGCAACGGCCGGCTTGGGACGCGCCTGCGATTCCTGCGTCCGCCTCGCGACAAATCCGAGCGGCCGTGACACAATGCGGGGAAAGTCTGCTCGGTTCGCCGTGAACACGAAGGCGGCCTTAGAGAGGGAATTGCAATGTCATCACGTCTTGACCGTCGGCGCTTCAATCTGCTGCTCGGGGCTGGCCTCATCGGCGGCGTTGCCGGGCTACGCCCGGGGTCGTCCCGGGCCCAGGCAACCAAGACGATCACGGTCCTCAACTGGCAGGGCTACGGGACCGACGAAGCCTTTGCGCTCAAGAGCTTCAAGGCCGCCACCGGCATCGACGTCAAGCACGACTACTACAACGCCGAACCCGAGATGCTGACCAAGCTGCGCACCAATCCGGGCGCCTACGACGTCGTGCTGATCAACAGCGCCCGCGACCGGCAGGCCCAGGCCGACGGGCTGATCGACCCGATCGATGTGTCGAGCGTGCCGAACGCCAAGGATCTGGCCACGCCGCTGAAGGACCATCCCAACATCCGCTTCGACGGCAAGACCTGGGGCGTCGCGTGGGTGTGGGGGATGAATGCGCTGGCGGTCCGCCGCGCCAAGGTGCCCAATGCCGACACCTACGCGATCCTGACTGACCCGGCCTATGCGGGCCGGGCGGCGCTCTTCGATGATGCCGTGACCGAAATCGCCATCGGGGCCCTGATGACCGGACAGGACATCAACAATCCCACCGACATGAAGGCCATCGGCGACAAGCTGAAGTCATTCAAGAAGGACGTGAAGCTGATCTGGTCGAGCGAGGACGAGTGGAACAAGGCTTTCGCGGCCGACGCTTTCGACATCTCGATCTACTGGTCAGGCGCCGTCGCCCGATCGCAGCATGTCCACAACCTGCCCGTCGATTTCGTGATCCCGAAGGAAGGCGCCATCGGCTGGCTCGACAATCTCTGCATTCCGTCGACCAGCACCAAGAAAGACCTCGGCCTCAGCTTCATCAACTACATGATCGATCCGAAGTTCTATTACGAATGGGCCACGAGCCTGGGCTCGCCCGCTTCGGCCAATACGGCTGCGATGAATGCCTTGCCGGCGGACGATCTCAACCGCAAGATCCACGCTCCGGAATATCTGACGAAACTGCAGTTCATGGGTGCGCTGCCCGACGACCGGCGCCAGAGCTATGCCGACCTCTGGGAAGAGGTGAAGGCGTTCTACGCGCATTGACCGAGCAATGCTCGGCTTGCCCCCAGCCGCCCTCATCCTGAGCCGGCGCGAGAGCGCCGCATCGAAGGACGAGGGCGTACCGCTCAGTTTGGCCCTTGAAACGCCAAGCGTCGGCTCCGTGGCGCGACCCGATGCCTCGTTCTTCGACACGGGTCCGGGTCCGGAGGACCCGGCTGAGAGCGAGGTCCCGGGTTCAATCCTGTCGAGACATGGTGCATGCTGACCGAAAGCCCGGCACCTGGATCCGCCCGCAATCCGCGATCCGGCCCGGCCCTGGCTCGAAGCCTCAAACAGGGTTGGGCCACGGCGGCGCTGCTGCTGCCGGCCTATGGCTGGCTGCTTCTGGCGGTGTTCCTGCCCCTGGCGGCCATGCTGGTCTTCAGCTTTTTGAAGGCAACCCCGTTCGGCAACAAACCGATCCAGTTCACGACCCAGCACTATCTTGCCTTCGTGCAGCGGCCTTATCTGTTGAATGTGGCCTTTGACTCCCTGGCGCTCGGGCTCTGGACGACCGGTGTGTGCGCCTTGATCGGCCTGCCTGCGGCGCTGGCACTGGCTCGCGCGACTCGCGGCCGCATCAGGCAGGTTCTGTTCCTGCTGGTCATCCTGCCGTTCTGGACCAACGGTCTCGTGCGTGTCTTCTCCTGGACCATGGTGCTGCGCGAGAACGGCATCCTCGACAAGGCCGTGCATGCCGTCGCGCCCTGGGCGGGGTCGGCGGCGCTGCTGTACAGCTTCCCGGCAATCGTCATCGGGCTCGTTCACGCCTATCTGCCCTATATGATCCTCACCTGCTATCTGGCGGTCGCCGGGATCGACGACGCAATCCTGGAGGCGGCGCGCAGCCTCGGGGCAAGATCGCCGGTTCTGTTCTGGAAGATCATCCTGCCCTTGGCGATGCCGGGCCTGGTGTCAGGCTCGATCCTGATCTTCGTGCCGGTGATCGGCAGCTTCATGGAACCTCGCATCCTCGGCGGCCGCGTCGGGGTCACCATGGGCACGGTCATCGAGGATCAGTTCACCCAGGCCTTCAATTGGCCGCTTGGCGCCGCCCTGTCCTTCACCATGCTGGCCGTGGTGCTCGCGATTTTCGCGGCCTTCTCGGGGGTGCTGCGCAACCGGCTGGCGACGTCGTGACCCGTCAGCAGGCCCACCGTCCGGGGTTCCGCTCATGGCGATGACCGGACGCGGGTTTCTGCTGCTCGTTATCGGGTTCCTGTATCTGCCCATCGCGCTGTTGGTCGCGATGGCCTTCAACGCCTCGGAACTGTACGAGCTGCCGATCCAGCCCTCGCTTCGTTGGTTCGTGGCGCTGGCCGGCAACGACAAGCTCATTGCCGCGAGTCGCAACAGCCTCCTGATCGCGCTCGTCACGGCGGTCCTGGCCACCGTCATCGGGACCTTGGCGGCGCTGGCGCTGGAACGCCGCTCCTTTCGCGGCCGCACGCTGCTGCAGGTCCTGCTCCTGCCGCCCATCGCCATTCCCTGGCTGATCACCGGCACGGCCATGCTGGTTTTCTTCTTCTGGACCGGCATCGGGCGCGGCCTGCACGCCATGATCATCGGCCATGTGGCGCTGGCGATCCCCTACGTGGTGCTGGTCGTCGGCACGGGCCTGAAGACGCTGCGGGTCGACCTGGAGGAGGCCGCGATGAGTCTCGGCTCGACGCCGGTCCACGCATTCATCGCCGTGACGCTGCCGCTCCTCGCTCCGAGCATGATCGCCGCGGCCCTGTTCGCCTTCGCGGTGTCGCTCGACCAGTTCGTCGTGTCCTACTTCCTGGCGACGCCAGGGGTGAGCACGCTGCCGGTCGAGATCTATTCGTCGATCCGCAAGGGGTTCACACCGGAGATCAACGCCATTTCGACCCTCCTCCTCGGCGTGTCGATCACGCTCGTTCTGCTCTTTGCCCTCCTGTCGAAACTGGGAGGGGATGTTGAGCGGCGTTGAGGTCGGTCGCGTCATCAAGAGCTACGGCCTCAGCCGTGTGCTGGACGATGTCAGCTCCACCTTCGAGGAGGGGCGATTCACGAGCCTGCTCGGCCCCTCGGGCTCCGGCAAAACGACGCTGCTGCGCATTATCGGCGGCTTCGTCGCGCCCGATTCCGGCACCGTGCGGATCGGCGGGGTCGACGTGACCGACGAGCCGCTGTGGCGCCGCAATATCGGCATGGTGTTCCAGTCCTACGCGCTGTTTCCGCACATGACGGTGGTCGATAACGTGGTGTTCGGGCTCAATCGACGCGGCATCCGGGGCGAGGCGGCGCGCCAGGAGGTGGCGCGCGTGCTCGACCTCGTTCACCTGACCGGCTTCGAGAAGCGCCGCCCCAAGGAACTATCCGGCGGGCAGCAGCAACGCGTCGCGTTGGCCCGGGCCATCGTGACGAAACCCAAGGTGCTGCTGCTCGACGAACCGCTGTCGGCGCTCGACCGGCGGCTCCGCCAGGAAATGCAGGTCGAACTGCGGCGCATCCAGCGGGAAAGTGGCCTGACCACGATCTTCGTCACCCACGACCAGGAGGAGGCGCTGACGCTGTCCGACAGCGTGGCCATCCTCGATCGCGGCCGCATCCTGCAGGAGGGCGCGCCCTCCGCCATTTACGAGCGGCCGCGGACGCGCTTTGCCGCGTCCTTCCTGGGCGACGCGAATTTCTTCACAGGGCAGGCAACCGGGCAGGGGATCGAGGTGGCGGGACGCCTCATTCGCACCGACGGTCCCTTGCCGTCACCCGGCCAGCTCGTCACCTTGGCGGTCCGGCCGGAAAAGCTGACACTGCTGCCCGAAGATAGCGTTCCCTCCGAAGGGAACGCGCTCGACGCCACGCTGCGCCAGACGATCTATGCCGGGGCGACGTCAACTTATCTGCTGACCGGCCCGGACGGTGCCGAAGTCAAGGTCTTTTCCCAGAACCGGGAGCCGGTCGAGCTCTCGCCGGGGACATGCGTCGTCCTGACCTGGTCGCCGGCTCACACGGTGGTGCTGGACGATTGAGGGTTCGTGCGTCTGAATCTGGCGGCTCCGATTGCCTCGTCCTTCGACACGGGTCTTGCAGACCCTGCTCAGCGACTGCGTTGGCGGTCAAGCGGTTTTTCCGATGTTTGAGGGTGTCTGCGCCGGGTTTCCGCGTCAAGGCGAGCGCTGTCGCGCTCCCGCTGGCGCGGCTTTCGGCCTTGACCCGAGCCCCGGGCGCAGACCTTGGGTCGCCATCGGGTTTATGCTTCGGCATGAGCCTGCGGCTCCTTCCAGGGCTGGCGATCGCGCAGCATGGCGTTGAGGATGGTGAGCAGCTTGCGGGCAGCCGCGATGACGGCGACCATCTTGGGTTTGCCGGCGGCCAGCAGACGCTCACGGAAGGCTTTGAGGACGGGGTTGTGACGACACGCGACCAGAGCGGCCAGAAAGAGAGCGGAGCGGACGGTCTTGCGGCCGCCGCCGATCATGCTTTTGCCTTTCCACTGGCCGGATTGGCGCGTGAAGGGGGCCAGCCCCGCGAGGCTGGCGATCTGCTTGTTGTCGAGCGTGCCGAGTTCGGGCAGCTCGGCGATAAGCGTTCGGGCCGTGACGGCGCCGACGCCAGGCACGGAGGCGAGAAGATCTTCCTTGTCGCGCCAGGCGGGCGAACCGCGCACGCCCGTGTCGATCTCGGCATCGATCTCGGCCAATTCCTTCTCCAGCGCGGCGATCAGGCGGGCGATGCTCTTTTTGATCCGCTTCACTCCCGTGCGCCGCTCGCGGTTCTTCTCGGCCACGATCATCTCGATGATCTGCCGCCGCCGGGCCACGAGATCGGCGAGCAGTTGCGTCGCCTGGTCCGCCAACGGCCTGACGGCGGGCCGCGTCGCCTCGACGAAGCGGGCGATCATCGCGGCGTCGATCGGGTCCGTCTTGGCGCGCCGGCCAAGCGCCTGGGCGTAGTGGCGCACCTGGGCCGGGTTCACGACGACGAGCGGCAGGCCGGCGCCGGCCAGCGCCGCCGCCACGATCGTCTCGAAGCCTCCCGTCGCCTCGACCGCGACCAGGTCCGGCCCAAGCGGCCGCAGGCGCTCGACAAGCTCGCCCAGGCCCTTGCCGTCACGCGCGACCGCAAAGGCAGCGCCATCCGGCAGGACGTGAACATCCAACCGATCCCTCGACACGTCGATCCCAACCCAAACCATGTCCATCCCCCGTCCTTGCGCAATCGAGCTCGTGCGGCCCAAGCGACTGTTCGGGGTCGATGGATGGACGCAGAGGCAACCAAGCTGAGCTTCGGGCTCGAGCGCCCCAGAATGAGCCGGCGTCCTCTGCGCTACCGCACCATCCAGCCTACCAGATGATGAGAACTCTAAGTTACAAGGTTGAGGGAGCGAGAGAAGTCCGGCTTCAGGTCCTCATCTGAGCAGCCGTCGAAGACGGCGCGTCGAAGGACGAGGGGCGTGATCCGCGTATCAGGCGGCCTCTTTTTGCTTCGGAGAAATGACGATGCTGCGCAACACCACGATCCCGACGAGCCGGGCCTGGTACACCTGGTCGAGCCGGCCGGCCGAGATGGTGTTTCTCCCGCTCGGGGTGCGCCTGACCCCATTGGCCTACGCCGGGAGCACCGGGAAGGCGACGCTGTTTCCGTCCGGCCAAGCGGTGAGGTTCGGCCGGCACGCTCTCGATGCACAGGACGCTTCGCTTGAACTCACGCACGCCGGCACGACTCTGGTCTGGGCTTACCGCAAGGCCGACCCATTCCGCGTCATCGGATCCTGGCGCGGCGAGCAGCTCGGCGAATGGGGCCTGCGATTCTGGATCAATCTCTGCCTGTCCGCTGAAAGCGGGGCGATGGTTCGGTACGACCCCTTGGCGGGCGCCGCCCTGGTCAAGGTCGGGACGCGGTTCGTCGCCCTCGTCGTAGCACAGGCGCCGGCGCAGGTGACCGGCCACGAGTCCGTCGAGGGGGTCGCGGCGGACTACGAGCAGCACGGCTATTTTCACCTCGCCTCACGGTCGCACGCCGCCCCAGTCCTGGCTCTACGGTTCAACCTCGAAATGACCCGCGCGGGGCGCTTCGCGCTGGCCGTGGCCGATCGAGAGGACCTGGCGATCGAGCGGGCGCGCGAACTGCTGGATGGCGACGGCTCTTTAGCGGCCGAGTTGCCGGTGGTCTCAGCCGTCCCGACCCAAACGGGCCAGTTCGAAGGCGCCCTCGACGCCATCCGCGACGTGATGGCCTGGAACACGGTCTGGGACGACATCAACGCGCGACCCTATACCTCGATCAGCCGCAACTGGACCCTGTCGAAATTCGGCGGGTTCGGGGTCTGGCTGAACGACCAGTTCTACGCGGCATTGCTGACCAGCCTTCTCGATCCGGAGGTCGCGCGCGAAAACCTTGCGGCGGCCCTGGCGAGCGCGACGCCGCAAGGGAACCTTGCCTGTCTCGTGACCGCAAACGACGCCTGGGTGGACCGGACTCAGCTACCGATCGGCGCCTTCCTGGTGTGGCTCGTCTATCTCCGCAATGGTTCGCGCCCGATCCTGCAGCTCGCCTACGAGACCCTGGCCCGCAATCACGCGTGGTGGTGGCAGCATCGTGACCCGCGCGGGGCGGGTCTGTGCTCCTACGGCACGTCGGACGTGGGCGAGGGCCTCTACAAGGGGACGTCGTTCGGCGCGCGCAACGAATCCTCGATGGACAATGCGCCCATCCACGACGAGGCCACATACGATCCCGAGGCTCGGACGCTCGACATCGTCGACGTCGGACTGAACAGCCTGCTGGCGCTCGATGCCGAGATGCTGTCGCTCATGGCGGCTGAACTCGGCCTGGAAGAGGCGTCGGCGGCGCATTCGGCCCGCGCCGCAGCTTTGCGGGAGAAGATCCGGACCGAGCTTTGGGACGAAAGCCGCGCCATCTTCGCCAACCGCCTCTGGTCCGGCGCCTTCGTGAAAAGCCTCGGACCGACGAGCTTCTATCCGCTCATCTGCGGCGCGGCGACGCCCGACCAGGCGGCCTGGCTGCTGGAGCACCTGGCCGATCCGGCGACGTTCGGCGGCCGCTTGGTCATTCCGGGCACGACGCGCGACGATCCGGCGGCGCGCGACAATACCTATTGGCGCGGGCGCATCTGGCCGCCGCTGAACTATCTGGTCTGGCAGGGGCTCCGGCGGGCCGGCCACCGGGCGCAAGCCTCGACGCTGGCGCGCCAAAGCCTCGAGCTGTTCCGGGCGGCCTGGACCGAGCGAAGGCTCTGCCCGGAGAACTACAATGCCGAAACCGGAGAACCCATGGACCAGCCCGACACCGAAGGGTTTTACAGCTGGGGCGCCCTGATGCCGGTCATGGCGGTCGGCGAAATCATGGACGTCGATCCGTGGAACGGTTGGGTTGTGGTCAACGATGGCGAGCCCTTTAGCCTCGGGCCGATCGAGAGCCCCGTCGGCCCCGTAACCGTAGCCGTGGCCGATGCCATACTGACCCTGGCCAAGGGCGACACGGCTTTGCTGGTCACCAACATCCTGGGTCCGGTGTCCCAGCTGCGGCTTGGTGATGGACAGCTCGCCTTGACGCTGCCCGGTGCTGTCGGGGCCGAGGCTTTCATCAGATTGCCTCGGTTGAAAGGGCAGGAGATCAGGTTGGCCAGGATCGGCGACAGAGACGCGCTTTGGATCGACGACGGCGGTGGCGTCACTTTCGACGACCTAGGTCCGGATGCAGACGGGAGCCGCTTCCGGGTGGTGTGGGAGACGTAGCGGGAGCAACATAGGCCCGGTATCGCTGTCACCTACCGCGCGACAGTGCAGGCTACGGCTTGAGAACATTTCGCACGGCGTGACTGCGAGGCTCCAGCGCGGGGGCTGCAGCTTCGCTCGCGTCGCATAGCTGCATTGCCCGCCGGAACCGTGCTTGACGGTTCGGCGATCTGCACATATCAGTTCGTCTACGGATGAACTTATGTTGCGAAACTCCGACAGCGTCGGGGTTGGCGGGGGATCGGGCGGGCGTGAGATCGGCTCTGGTCCCTCTTAACACGGGCTTCGGAACCGCCGTGAGGTGGTTTCTCGGCTTTCGGCGCGAAGCTGCTGTAATCGTGATCGGAGCGAGAGTTTGAGCAACTTCAACCAGGAAACGGTGCTCGGTGTTCATCACTGGACCGACGCGCTGTTCAGCTTCAGGACGACCCGGAACCCGTCCTTCCGCTTCCGCAGCGGCGAGTTCACGATGATCGGCATCGAGGTCAACGGCAAGCCGCTGTTGCGCGCCTACAGTGTCGCGAGCGCGAATTACGAAGAGCAGCTCGAGTTTTTCTCGATCAAGGTCGCGGACGGGCCGCTCACATCGCGCCTGCAGCATTTGCAGGTCGGCGATCCCATTATGGTCAGCCGCAAGGCGACGGGCACGCTGGTGGTCGACAACCTCCATTCGGGCCGCAATCTCTACCTGCTCGGGACCGGAACCGGCCTCGCGCCGTTCCTCAGCGTGATCAAGGATCCGGAAACCTACGACCGCTTCGAGAAGGTGGTCCTGGTTCATGGCGTCCGGCAGGTGAACGAACTCGCCTATGGGGATACGATCACCAAGACCTTGCCGCAGGATGAGCTGATCGGGCAATTGATCCGCGATCAGCTGATCTATTATCCGACCGTTACGCGCGAGCCGTTCCGTAACACCGGCAGGATCACCGATCTGCTGGCTTCCGACAGTGTCACGGAGGAACTCGGGCTCGCCGACCTCGAAGCCGAGCACGACCGCGTCATGATGTGCGGCAGCCCGGCCATGCTGGCCGACACCAAAACCATGCTGCTTGCGCGCGGCTTCGTCGAAGGCAATCACGGCGAGCCTGGGCAGTTCGTGATCGAAAGGGCCTTCGTGGACCGCTGACCCGGATCGACGTTGCAGCTCTGGCCCTCTTCTCGGAGACTATGGCAGCCGGCTTCCTTGCCGTGCTAGTGGTGGATCGTGCGCAAGCCTGACCGGGCTTGAGCATGGGCCAGCCTGGAGTGACCTCCGTGAGTGCAGTGTCTCGCTTGCCGTCCTCGTCCGCCGCGAATGCCGAACGGGCGAGCTTCGCCTGGGATGATCCGCTGTTGATCGACGATCAGCTCACCGAAGACGAGCGTTTGATCCGGGACGCGGCGCGGGCCTATGCGCAAGAAAAGCTCCTGCCGCGCGTCGTCGAAGCCTATGCCCGGGAGATCACCGACCGCACGATCTTCAACGAAATGGGCGACCTCGGGCTGCTCGGCGTGACGATCCCGCAGGAATACGGCGGCGCAGAGGCGTCCTACGTGGCTTACGGCTTGGTGGCCCGAGAGGTGGAGCGGGTAGACTCGGGCTATCGATCCATGATGAGCGTGCAATCCTCGCTCGTCATGTACCCGATCTACGCCTACGGCGATGAGGGCCAGCGCCGCAAATACCTGCCGAAACTGGCGTCCGGCGAATGGGTCGGCTGCTTCGGACTGACCGAGCCGGATGCAGGCTCGGATCCCGGCGGCATGAAGACCCGCGCCGAACGGATCGAGGGCGGCTACCGCCTCCACGGCGCCAAGATGTGGATTTCCAACGCTCCCATTGCCGACGTTTTTTTGATCTGGGCCAAATCTTCGGCGCACGACGGTGACATTCGGGGCTTCGTGCTCGACAAGGGCACCAAAGGCCTGTCGGCCCCGAAGATCGGCGGCAAGCTGTCTCTGCGGACCTCGATCACCGGCGAGATCGTCATGGAGGGCGTCGAGGTCGGGGAGGATGCGCTTCTGCCGAATGTTTCGGGTCTCAAGGGTCCCTTCGGCTGCCTCAACCGGGCCCGTTACGGCATCTCCTGGGGCGCCATGGGGGCGGCCGAGGATTGCTGGCACAGGGCCAGGACCTATACGCTCGAGCGCAAGCAGTTCGGGCGCCCGCTGGCGCAAACCCAGCTCGTCCAGAAGAAGCTCGCCGACATGCAGACCGAGATCGCGCTTGGCCTCCAGGTTTCGTTGCGGGTCGGCCGTCTTTTCGACGAAGGCAGGGTTACTCCCGAAATGATCTCGCTGGTCAAGCGCAACAATTGCGGCAAAGCGCTCGACATCTCGCGTGCGGCGCGCGACATGCACGGCGGCAACGGCATCATGGGCGAGTACCACGTCATGCGTCATGCGCAGAACCTCGAAACGGTGAACACCTACGAGGGGACCCATGACGTGCATGCGCTGATCCTCGGCCGCGCTCAGACCGGCCTGCAGGCCTTCTTCTGACCGGCCCGCCATGACCACCCGCATCACCTTGGCAGGGAGCACCGGCTGGGTCGGTCGCGCTCTCGTGGCCGCCATCGCGGCTGCCGACGATCTGAGCCTTGCCGGTGCGGTAAGCCGCAGCGCGGCCGGGCGCGACGCCGGAGAGGCGGCCGGGATCGCGCCGCTCGGCCCGGCGATCTCGGGAAGTCTAGAAGTGGCGCTCGCAACCGCGCCGTCCGACGTCCTGATCGACTACACCAAGCCCGGCAGCGTCAGGGCGCATGTTCTCACGGCATTGGCGCGAGGCCGACACGTCGTGGTCGGCACCTCCGGCCTTTCGGCGGAAGACTATGCCGAGATCGACACAGCCGCCCGCGCCGCCGGCCGCGGTGTGCTCGCGGCCGGCAATTTCTCGATCACCGCGACCCTGTTGCGCCGCTTCGCCCTCGAAGCCGCTCGCTTCGTTCCTGACGTGGAGATCATCGACTACGCTTCCGCCGCCAAGACGGACACACCTTCTGGGACGGCGCGCGAGCTTGCGGAATTGCTCGGTGAGGCCCGCCAAGCCGGAACCGCCCGGGCCGTCGACGAGCTTTCCGGCGTTCGCGAAACGCGCGGCGGGGCGATCGGCGCGCCGCTGCCGGTGCAGGTGCACTCGTTGCGGATGCCGTCCTTCGTCCTGTCCTGCGAGGCGGTTTTCGGGGCCGACAACGAGCGCCTCACGATCCGCCACGACGCCGGGACCTCGGCGGCGCCCTACGTCGCCGGAACGCTGCTTGCGGCGCGACGTGTCGGCCGCTTCGTCGGGCTGAGGCGCGGCCTCGATGCGGTCATGGATTGAGCGTGGAGAAGCCGCTGGCGGGCGTCCGCGTCCTCGAACTGGCGCGCATCCTGGCCGGACCCTGGATCGGGCAATTGCTGGCTGACCTCGGCGCCGACGTGGTCAAGGTGGAACGGCCGGGCAGCGGCGATGACACGCGCACCTGGGGTCCGCCCTTCGTCGAGGGGGCGGATGGCGGGCACCTGTCGGCCGCTTACTTCCACGCGACCAACCGCGGCAAGCGCTCGATCACGGCCGATTTCGAGACGGACGAGGGACGTGCGGTGATCCGCCGTCTCGCGGCCCATGCTGACGTGCTGGTCGAAAACTTCAAGGTCGGGGGCCTGACCAGATATGGGCTGGATTTCGAAAGCCTGCGCCGACTCAATCCGCGGCTCGTCTATTGCTCGGTCACCGGTTTCGGCCAGACCGGACCCTACAAGCACCGCGCCGGCTACGACTTCATGATCCAGGGCATGGGCGGGATCATGGACCTGACCGGCGCCCCGGACGGCGAACCGCAGAAGATCGGCGTGGCCTTCGCGGACATTTTCACCGGCGTCTACGGCGTCGTCGGCATCCTGGCGGCGCTGCGCCGGAAGGACCAGACCAGCACCGGCGCTCACGTCGACATGGCGCTGCTCGATACTCAGGTCGCCGTGCTCGCCAACCAGGCGATGAACTATCTCGTTTCCGGTCAGGCGCCGCGCCGCATGGGCAACCAGCACCCTAATATCGTGCCTTACCAGATCTTTCCTGTTGCGGATGGCCACGTGGTCGTGGCGGTCGGCAACGATGGGCAGTTCACCCGCTTTGTCGCCATTCTGGGCGCTCCGGAACTGGCCCGCGACCCGCGGTTCCTGACCAATCCGCTGCGGGTCGAGAACCGCGCCGTGCTGGTTCCCATGCTGACAGAACTGACGCTGCGCTTCACGCGCGAGGGGCTCCTCGCCGCGCTCGAGCGGGAAGGGGTGCCATGCGGCCCGATCAATACCGTGGCAGACGTTTTCGCTGATCCGCAGGTGGCGGCCCGCGGGTTGAGGGTCGACCTGCCGGCAGCCTTCGCGGCAGGCGGATCCATTCCAAGCGTCGCCTCGCCGATTGTCCTCGACGGCGAGCGCATGGTGGCCGAACGGCCATCGCCCCGGCTCGGGGAGTACAACGAAAGCATGCAAGGCGATTCGGCATGGGGCGGCTGATGCGACGCGAATGTAACAAGGCCGCGTCGCGACCCCGATAGCCGGGCGTCACTTTTGCCGTGTATAGTCGGGCTGAGTTGAAAGCTCGCACCGCACGCGGAGTTTCGCATGAGCGTAGGCCAGGACATGCTCGCATTGCTGCACTCGCGCCGCAAGGCGTTCAGCTTGCCGGGGCCTTTCTACGGCGACCCCGAGTTTCACAGGCTCGACCTCGAGCAGATCTTCTACAAGGACTGGCTGTTTGCCGGGCACGATTGTGAGATCGCCGAGCCCGGCGACTTCTTCACGCTGCAGATCGGTTCCTATCCGGTCGTCGTGTTGCGCGGGCAGGACGGGGCCATCAATGCCTTTCACAATTCCTGTCGGCACCGCGGGTCGCGGATCTGCACGACGGAGCACGGCCGTGTGCGCCGCCTCGTCTGCCCCTATCATCAATGGTCCTACGAACTCGACGGCCGGCTGGCGCGGGCGCGGCACATGGGGAAGGACTTCGATACATCCCCGTTCGGCTTGAAGACCGTCCATTGCCGGTTGGTCGCCGGCTACATCTTCGTCTGCGTTGGCGCCGAGGCGCCCGCCTGGGACCCCTTCCGCACCGCGGTCGAACCCTATCTGGCGCCGCACCGCATCGGCGAAGCCAAGGTCGCGTTCGAAAGCACCATCGTCGAAAACGGCAATTGGAAGCTCGTCTGGGAAAACAATCGCGAATGCTTCCATTGCGCGGCCAATCATCCGGAGCTGTGCCGCACCTTTCCCGAAAGGCCGACGGCGGCCGGGGTCGACAGCGCACTGACGGATCCGATGATGAAGTCGCATTGGGATCGCTGCGAAGCCGCCGGTCTGCCGAGCACCTTCATGCTTTCCGCCAGCGGCCAATATCGCACCACCCGCACGCCGCTGCTCGACGACGCCGAAAGCTACACCATGTCGGGTCGCTCGGCGGTGAGAAGGCCTTTGTCCGCCGACGTCACGGAGCCGCGCATCGGCACCATGTTGCTGTTCCATTATCCGAGCACCTGGAACCATGTGCTTGGGGACCATGCGATTTCCTTCCGCGTGCTGCCGATCGGGCCGACCCACACCCAAGTCACGACGAAATGGCTCGTGAACAGGGACGCGATCGAAGGGGCCGACTACGATCTCGACGAACTGACCAAGGTTTGGGCGTCCACCAACGACCAGGACCGGCGGGTGGTCGAAGAAAACCAGCGCGGCATTCTATCCCCGGCGTACGAGCCGGGCCCTTACTCGGCCGAGCAGGAGTCCGGCGTTGTGCAGTTCGTCGATTGGTACTGCCGAACCATGGAGCGGGCGCTCGGCAACGCGAAACCGGCGCTGAGCCGGGTGGCGTGATGGCCCGCGAGGGATGACGAACGGCCCACTTACCGGCGTCGTCATCGTCTTCGAAACCGAGGCCGCCGCGACACAACGGCTGGAGCACCACGGTTACGCTCCCGACATCGCTCGCGAGATCGCGGTCTATCTGGCGCAGGCCACCGACCTTCCGGATCACGTCGACGACATCCGCTCGGCGCTCGGCCGGGAAGCGCTCGACGTCGACTTCGTCGAATTGGATGCCGTCGTGGAGCTCGTGCCGCGCCTCGATCCGGCACGCACGATCATTTGGTGTCAGACCGACGGGATCCGCTTCTATCGCGGTTCGACCGTGCCGGCGCTGGCCCGGCTGGCGGGGGTCGCGCGATATGGTTCGCCGCCGTTCGTCCAGCATCTGTGCCAGGACAAGTTCGCCTCGGCGGCCCTGGCCAAGGCCGCCGGGCTGCCGGTGCCCCCGACGCTGCTGCTCGAAAGCGACAGCGTGTTGGCCTCTCTGGGCGACCCCTCGGGGACAGATCAGGCGCTCTTCGTCAAACCGGCGACGCTCGGCGCCAAGATCGGCATCTTTGCCGACAGCCGCTGCCGCACCCTCGAGGAGGTTCGGGCGCGCTCGCGGCGCATCTGGGACCGCTATGGCGATCGCGCCGTGGTGCAGCCGTTCGTCGAGGGTGACGACGTGCGGGTCAGCTTCATGGATACGGGCGGCACGTTGGACGACCAGCTCGGCATCTTCCAGTTGCGCAAGCACGAGGCCGGCGAAACCGGCGGCGCCTTCATGACCATGCGGGACAATGAAACCTTGTCGGGCGCCAAGAATACGCAAGGCGGACGTGGCGGCTTCGGACGCAGCCATGCGGCGGCTTTCGTGCCGGAGATGATCGACCTGAAGCGGGATTGTGATCCGCGCACCGTCCAAGCGGTTGCGACCGTTGCGGAAGGAACGGGGCGACTGGCGCGCTTGCTGCCGCTCCAGGATTATTTCTCGATGGATTTCCGCGTCGATGCGGAAGGGCAGCCGACCTTCTTGGAGTTCGAGGTCTGCCCGGCCGTGACGATCTATGACTTCCAGCACTACCTCGGAACCCAGCACGGGCTCACCCTGGGCGAGGCGCTCGCCCGCTCGCTGCGGCTGGCACATGGACGGAGGTTATCGAGAGGGGAAGCGTAGCCGAATTGGCATCCCTCTTGGCCTAGAAGGCATTCCGGGCCGACATCCAAAAAACAGAGAATACTGGATTCCGGGCTAGGCGTGCTGACGCGCGGCGCCCCGGCAATGACAGTGCTCTGCTCGGCGAGCTTGGCCCTTCCTAGACTAAATAGATGGTAGCGTGGTGGTGCCATTCGGAATGGGACAGCTATGATGGTCGGTAATTTCGGCGAGGGTGTTGGCGGTAAGAAGCCGAAATCGAAAGTGCCGCGGTATGTCCAGCGGACAGGGTTTGGTTACATTCCGCCGTTTGGCGGCACGGCAGACCTCAGACGAGCTCGTTCCGAGCCACCGGTCCCGCAGCCTTGAATGCACCCAACAGAGGATACTTCTGCTTCCATGGAAGAGAGAATCGGACGGCTGGAAGGCGCCATGGAGGGCGTCAGGCATGCCCAAAACTTAGTTTTGGGCGGCTTGGGTCTGGTTTAGCCCTCATGGTTGGTTTCGGAACTACCCAAGGGGCGCATCCCCTCTCACCTCGTAGAACGCCATTGCGGCCATGAGATCGAGGTGGCCGCCGCCGCCGTTCTTGAACAGCGTGATCTCGTCGGCGGTCTTCCGGCCTTGGACAGTCCCGCGGCAAAGGTCGAACAAATCGCCCTCGATCGCATCCGGTCCGATGATGCCTCGGACCAGCGGATCGGCGATGTCGCCGCAATGCGCGCTCACCAGCGCTTGATGGTCGACGAAGATCCGGCTCTTCAGGATGGCCGCATCGTCGCTTTCGCGCATCGAAGGCGTGAAGCCGCCCACGAGGTCGACATGGGTGCCGGACCGGAGCCAGGCGCCTTCCAGCACGGGCGTTTGCGCGGCGGTGATGCAGGACACGATATCGGCGTCGCGGACGGCCGCGGCCCTGTCCTCGACCGCCGCAGCCTGAATTCCTTCCCGGCCAAGTTCCCGGGCCAGGTCTTCGGCCTTGACGGGTGTGCGGTTCCACACGCTGAGGCGCGCGATCGACGGGCGGACAGCGCGGAGGAAGCGGATCTGCGCCCGCGCCTGCGCTCCGGCCCCGAGCACCACGAGATGGCGGGCGTCCTCGCGGGCCAGATAGGAAGCGCCGAGCGCCGAGTCGGCCGCCGTCTTGAGCCGCGTGAAACTCTCGCCGGTCATAACGGCGAGCGGGGCGCCGTTCTCTCCGTCGAACAGCACATAGACCGAGCGGATGTTTGGCCCGAGGCCTCGCGTCTCGCTATCGGGAAAGATCGTGACGAGCTTGGCCCCGAGGGCACGGCCGTGTTGCCAAGCCGGCCACACCAGCAGTCCGCGTTCCGCTTCCTCGCCGCGGCGTTCGACAAGATAGCTTCGGTCGAGGCCTTGCACCCCCTCTCGATGGCCCTCCCTCAATCGTGCGACGAGATCGAGCGGGTCCATCCCGCGTGCGACCGCGTCGGTATCGATGATGGGCAGCGAGCCGAGGTCCTGCGGCGACACGCTGCTCTCACACGTCTTTCAACAGGCGCAGCGCGTCGTACACCGCCGCATGGATGTTGCGGGACGCCACCGCGTCGCCGATACGCCAGAGCGTGAAGCCGCCGTCGGGATTGGTCTCGACCCGCTGCGGCGTGTTGTCGATCAGCGCCGTATGATCGATCTCCCCGAGATTGCGGGACAGCGGCTTCAGCGCGAAATAAAGCTCGTCGAGCGGCATCGTCCCGTGCTCGACGATGATTTGATCGGCCCGCTTGTCGACCCGGCGGCGGCTGTATTCGTCGAGGAAGGTCGCAACCAGGCGGTTGCCGTCGCGGCGGACGCTTTCCAGCCTGAGATTGAGCGTGAGCACCACGTCGTGTTCGGAGAAGGCCTTGAAATATGCAGGATAGCTGGTGCCGCCGACATCCGGCGCAACGATCCGCTCTGGGGTGACGATTTCGAGCCTGGATCCGGCACGGGCGATGAACTCGCCCGCCGTCATGCCCGGATGGGCGCCGTTGTCGTCGTAAAGCAGAACCTGTTCGCCCGGCTTCGCTGCGCCGGTCAGTACATCCCAACTGGTCGTCACAAGGTCCTCGCCGGCATCGAGGAAGGACGTGTCCGGGAGGCCGCCCGTCGCGACCACGACCACATCAGGAGATTCTCCAAGAACGTCATCAATTTCAGCGTAGGTATTGAAGCGGAATGTAACGCCGTGCTGTTGGCACTGCGCCATCCGCCAGTCGATGATGCCCATGATTTCACGGCGGCGCTTGAGACCGGCGGTGACGAGCACCTGCCCGCCGGGCCTGTCCGCCGCTTCGAAGACGACGACCTCGTGCCCGCGGGCACCCGCGACGCGCGCCGCCTCGAGCCCGCCGGGGCCGGCTCCCACCACCACGACCTTCCGCTGCGCGCCGTCGGATCGCACGATAACGTGCGGCATGAAGCCTTCACGCCCCGTCGCCGCATTGTGGATGCAAAGGGCCTGGCCGCCATAGATCGAGTCGATACAATAGGCCATGCCGACGCAGGGTCGGATGTCGTGCTCCCGGCCTTCGACGATCTTCCGCGCAATATGCGGATCGGCCATATGGGCGCGCGTCATGCCCACCATGTCGAGCTTTCCGGTCGCGATGGCGTGGCGGGCCGTCGCGACATCCTGGATGCGGGCCGCATGGAAAGTCGGGATCTGGGTGGCGGCCCTGACCTCTCCGGCGAAGTCGAGGTGCGGCGCCGAGCGCGCGCCCATGCCGGGAATGACGTGCGAGAGCGCTTCCTCGGTATCGATATGGCCCCGGATGACGTTGACGAAATCGATCAGTCCCGATGCCACCAGCCGACGCGCAATCTGGAGCCCTTCCTCCCTGGACAGGCCGCGATCCCAATCCTCGTCGCAGACGAGGCGGGTGCCGACGATGAACTCCGGCCCGATGCGCTGGCGAATGGCCTGGAGCACTTCGAAGCCGAAGCGCATGCGGTTTTCGAGCGACCCGCCATAATCGTCCTCACGCTGGTTCGTGGCGGGCGACCAGAACTGGTCGATCAGGTGGCCGTAGCACTCGAGTTCGAAGCCGTCGAGGCCACCTGCCTGCACGCGCTCGGCAGCGTCCGCATACCCCTGAACGATGCGCCTGATGTCCCAATCTTCCAGCGATTTCGGAAAAACCCGGTGTGCCGGCTCCCTGACCGGGGAGGGCGCCACCACGGGCAGCCAGTCGGCTTTCGACCATGACGTACGGCGCCCGAGATGTGTCATCTGGATCATGACGGCGGCGCCATGCGCATGCACGTCGTCGGAAAGTTCTCGCAGCCAGCGGACGACCTCGTCCTTGTAGAGCAGAATGTTGCCGAACGCCTGGGGGCTGTCCGGCGCCACCACGGACGAGCCGCCAATCATCGTGAGCCCGATCCCACCCTTGGCCTTTTCGGCGTGATACAACCGGTAGCGATCCTTGGGCAGACCGTCCTCCGTGTATGCCGGCTCGTGCGCGGTCGACATGATGCGGTTTCGCATCTCGAGATGCTTCAGGCGGAAGGGCTGCAGAAGCGGATCGCTGGAGGAAATCATCGGCAATGTTTCGCCGCAAAGAATGCAATCCGCAAGCTACATCTCCTAGGGAGTTCAAACCCATGGGAGACCCACTGCACTCGGATTGTCATGACACAATGCTCGGCATCGACAACTGTTTCGGATTCGGCCGCGCTCGTACGGCTTGCTATACAGGTTCAAGGTAAAGTTCTATTGAAGCCGAGAGGCCCGGCGCAGCCGCCGGGCTGAGTTTGAGCGCAGAAGAGCCGCACGAGCTGCCTCGGCGCTTGGGTGAAGGCTCCGGAGCCTCAGGGAGGAACGAAAATGACGGAAGAAAACATCCACATCAAGCGGTTGACGGTAGATCTCGAGGCCAGGCGGATCAATCGTCGCGAATTTGTCCGCTTTGCCGCTTTGATGGGCCTCGCGGCGCCGACCGCGTACGCCATGGCCGGAAAGATCACCGGCGAGCCCTTCGCGCCGTCGGCGCGTGCCGAAACCCTTCCCAAAGGGGGAACGTGGCGTATCGGCACGCGGATCAAGGATATCAAGAACCCGCACGCCTATTCCTGGGGTGGCTACGATTCCAACATATCGCGGCAGGTCGTCGAATACCTGACGTTCACCGACGCCGATGGCGTGACCAAGCCCTATCTGGCGGAAAGCTGGGAGGCTTCGCCCGACCTGAAGACCTGGACGTTCAAGCTCCGCAAGGGCGTGAAATGGACCAAGGGCGACGAATTGACGACCGATCACGTCATCTGGAACCTGAAACACGCACTCGACCCGGCGGTCGGATCTTCGTTCATCGGGCTCGTCCATGGCTATCTTCTTGACGACAAGACCGGTGCCGACGGCAAGCCCACAACGGAACTCTGGTCTGCCAACGCGATCGAGAAGCTCGACGACCATACTTTCAGGTTCAACTGCAAGAATCCTCAGGTGGCCATCCCGGAACATCTGTTCCATTACCCGATGGCGATCCTTCATCCCGACGACAAGGGCGTGTTCGGCGTCGGCGCCCAGGGAACCGGACCTTTCGAACTGACCGAGTTCGAACTCGGCAAGCGGGCCGTGCTCAAGCGCCGGACCGGCTACTGGGGCGGGGACGCCGCCATAGACGGCATGGAGCAAATCGATGTCGGTGACGACGTTTCGGCGCCGATCGCGGCGCTTGCATCGAAGCAGCTCGACGGCCTTGCGATCGCCTACCCTTCGCAATACGACGCCCTCAAGGCACTTCCACACTTGAACTTCTTTCAGGTGAAGACCGCCGAGACCGGCTGCATCCGGATGCATGTCGCGTCAAAGCCCTTCGACGACGCCCGCGTGCGCAGAGCCATGCGCTTGGCGATCGATCCGCAGCCAGTGCTCGAAGTTGCGCTCCGCGGCATCGGCACGATTGGTGAACACACGCATTGTTCCGTGGCGCTGCCGGATTTCGCGGCAATCGACCTACCCAAGAGGGACGTCGCGGGAGCCAAGAAACTGCTGGCCGAGGCAGGCCTGCCGAATGGGTTCGAGACCGAACTGGTGGTACCGAACGACATCGATTGGTTCCAGCCCATGGCTGAAACATGCCAGCAGATGTGGGCTGATGCGGGCATCAAGGTCAATCTGAAGCCGATCCCCGGTGCTTCCTATTGGGATATCTGGACCAAAGTCCCGTTCAGCGTGACCATCTGGTATCATCGACCCTTGTGCACGATGCTGCTGGGCCTCGGCTACCGAACCGGTGGGGCATGGAACGAGTCCGGCTGGTCCAACAAGCAGTTTGACGACACCCTGACGGAGGCCGAAGGCACGCTCGATCTCGACAAGCGCAAGGCTCTGGTGCGCAAGCTCGAAGAGATCATGCTGGAGGATGGCCCCCTGGTGCAGCCCGTGTTCCGCAACGTCTTCACCTTCATGGACAAGCGGGTGAAGGGCTTCTACTCGCATCCGTCGAACTATTTCTTCGGCTGGAAGATAGGGCTCGAAAGCGCTTGATCGGATTGCTCGCGAGTGTAGCGTTCAATCGGGGCGGCGGCAGCGCCGCCCCGACCACTGGGAAAGGCCGGCGATGATCCCAGTCATTGCGCGCAAGCTAGTCAGCCTCGTTCTTACACTTCTTGCAGCGTCGTTTCTCGTCTTCGCCGTTACGGAGTTTTCGCCGGGCAATGTGGCGCGCAAGACGCTCGGGCCTTACGCTCCCCAGGAAAGCGTTGACCTCCTCTACCACAAGCTTGGCCTCAACGATCCGCTGCCGGTGCGCTATGCACGCTGGCTCGGCATCTTGTTGGGGCTCAAAGCCGATCCGTTGCAGGATCCCGCGCTGAAGCTTGATTTCGTTGATCCGCGCGGCGACCGCTACTTCGGCAACTTCGGCTATTCGTCGCTGTACAAGGCGTCCGTCAACGACGTAATCTGGACGCGATTGCGTGCCACCGCGCTGCTGGCGGGTCTGGCCTTCGCGGTGATCGTGCCGCTGTCCATGCTGTTCGGCGTGCTGGCCGGCATGCGCGAGGGAGGCGCGCTCGATCGCACGATTTCGGTCTTCGGCATCGTCGCTACCTCGATTCCCGAGTTCGCTTCGGGGGTGTTTTTGGTATCGATCTTCGTTGTCGGGCTCAGCCTTTTGCCGGGCACCAGTCCGCTGACCACCGACACGGGCTGGCCGATCTGGACACAGCTCGTGCTGCCGGTCACGGTGCTGGTGCTCTACGACGCCGGTTATCTGGTCCGCATGGTCCGCGGCTCGATGGTCGACGTGATGAACCGGCCTTTCATCCGCACGGCTTTGCTCAAGGGCCTCAGCTTCCGCAGCGTGGTGGTCCGACACGGCGTGCGCAATGCGATGATCGCGCCCTTCACGGTGATCCTGCTGCAGATCAACTTCCTGATCTCGGGCGTGGTTGTGACCGAGATGGTGTTCGCCTATCCGGGCTTCGGCCGGATGATCCTGGACGCTTCGCTGTTCGGGGACATCTCCTTGATCGAGGCCGCAACGCTGATCGCCCTCATGGTCGCCGTGACGACCCAGTTCATCGGCGACATCGGCTACGCCCTGCTCAACCCGCAGATCAGACTCAGATGACCGCGATCGAAGCACCCCGCATTCGCGAAAAAATCGAGCGTCCGCCGAGCCTGCTGCGCCGGCTGCCCACGTCGAGCATCGCCATGATCGGCCTCGGTTTGATCGTGTTCTGGGTCTTGGCGGCGTTGCTGGCGCCCTATATGCCCCTCGATCCGCCGAACAAGCAGTTCTACACCGCCTTTTCCCATCCGGCGCCATCGGCCCAACACTGGCTCGGGGTCGACAACCGCGGCCGCGACATCCTGGCGCGGATCATCTTCGGGGCCCGCCGGGTGCTGACGGTCGCGCCGCTGGCGGCGTTGGCGGCTTACGCGATCGGCTGCCCGCTGGGCCTCGCGGCGGGCTATTACGGCGGTAAGGTCGATGCTGTCATCAGCCGGGTCGGCGACGTCATTCTGTCGTTTCCGATCATCATCCTCTACGTCATCCTCATTTCGACGATCGGCCCGTCGATCCTGAACATCATCATTGCCGTTGTGGTCGCATCCGGTCCCGGCATCGCCCGCATCGTGCGCGGCCTGACCCTCGAGCAGCGGCATCTCGACTACGTCGCGGCTGCCGAATTGCGGCGCGAAAATGCGCCCTTCATCATGTTCGTCGAACTGCTGCCCAACTGCCGCGGGCCGCTGATCACCGACTTCTGCCTGCGGGTCGGCTATACGGTCATCACCATCGGGATTCTCGGGTTCCTGGGTCTCGGCCTGCCGCCGCCCGACCCGGACTGGGGCACGATGGTCAGGGAAGCAACGGTGATGATCTCGGTCCATCCCTACATGTCGCTCTTTCCGGCCATCGCCATCGTGTCGCTGGTGCTCGGCTTCAACCTCCTCGCAGATGGTGTGCGCGAACTGTCGATGAGGGAGTGACCGTGGCTCAGCCGCTTCTGTCGATCGAGAACCTGAAGGTCGAGTATCACGGGGCCGCGGGCGTGGTCACGGCGATTCCGGATCTCAGCTTCGCGATCATGCCTGGCGAGAGTTATGGCATCGTGGGCGAGTCCGGCTGCGGAAAGTCGACGCTGCTGATGGCCATCATGCGGCATCTCGGTCAGACCGGACGTGTGGCGGCCGGGCGAATCCTGTTCGACGGGATCGACCTTGCCTCGGCGTCCAGGCGGGAAGTCGCCAAGATCCGCGGGCGCGGCATCGCCATGGTGTACCAGGACCCGAATTCTGCCCTCAATCCCACGATGAAGATCGGCGCCCAGTTGATGGAAGTGCCGGTCGTGACGCAGGGCCTTGGTGCCGAGGCGGCGCGCGAGAAGGTGCGTCGCATCCTCAGCGACGTGCATCTGCCCAACCCCGACAACGTCATGGGACGCTACCCGCACCAGATGTCCGGCGGGCAGAAGCAGCGCGTGGTCATCGCCATGGCGTTGCTCGCCAACCCGAAGCTGCTGCTGCTCGACGAGCCCACGACGGGGCTTGACGTCACCGTGGAAGCGGCCGTGCTCGACCTTGTCTCCGAGCTGCAGGAAAAGTACGGCACGGCGCTGATCTATATCACCCACAATTTGGGCGTCGTGGCCAAGATCTGCGAGCGCGTGGGCGTGATGTATCTCGGCGACCTGATCGAGGAGGCGCCCGTCCGCAACCTCTTCGCCGACCCGAAGCATCCCTACACGCGCCGGCTGATGGCCTGCGTGCCGCATATCGGCACGGACAAATATACGACATCTTTCCTGCCGATCCCCGGCCAACCGCCAGGCCTTGCCAAGCGGCCGCCAGGATGCCCTTTCGCGCCGCGCTGCGCCGGATTCCAGGCCGGCCGCTGCGACAGACCGATTCCGGAGGAAGCCGTTTCGCCGGTGCACCGGGTTCGCTGCGTTCGCTGGACCGAGATCGACAGTTTCGCCGACGCGGTGCCCGGGGCCGTGATGCCGGGCCGGCCGAGCCTCGAAACCATACTCTCGGCCGAACACCTTTCGAACATCTATGACATCGGCGGGGGCGCATTCACCTTCAGGGCGCGGGCACAGAAACTGGTAGCCAACGAGGATCTGAACTTCGAGGCCACAAAGGGCGAGATTCTCGCCATCGTCGGCGAGTCGGGCTCCGGCAAGTCGACTTTCGCGCGTGTGTTGTCCGGGCTTCAGCCGTCGACGACCGGCAAGTTGGCGCTCAAGGGTGACGATATCGGCCGCCGCACCGCGACGAGCCGCACACCCGGGGAACTCGCGGCGATCCAGATGGTGTTCCAAAACCCGGACGGAACGCTCAACCCCTCCCACAGCGCCGAGTTCCCGCTCGGGCGCGTGCTGAAGAAGTTCGGCATCGCCAAGAACGGGAAGGAGGTCGACGAACAAATCGATCGATTGTTCGACCTGGTGCGGCTGCCTCGCGCCCTGCGGAAACAACGCCCGGCCCGGCTTTCCGGCGGGCAGAAGCAGCGCGTCGCGATCGCACGCGCTTTTGCCGCCGATCCGACAGTGCTGGTCGCCGACGAGCCCGTCTCGGCGCTCGACGTCTCGGTTCAGGCCGCGATCATCAATCTGCTGCTGCGCATCCAGGCCGAAAAGCAAACCACCATCGTGTTCATCAGCCACGATCTGGCTCTGGTGCACCACCTGGCCGACCGCGTCATCGTCATGTATCTCGGCAAGATCATGGAGCAGGGGCCTGTCGGGAGGCTGTTCGCGCCGCCCTACCACCCTTACACCGAGGCGCTGCTGTCCGCAGTGCCGGTCGCCGATCCGACCGTGGTGCAGGAACGAATCCGTCTCAAAGGCGATCCGCCGAGCCCGATCAACGTTCCGGCGGGCTGCCGCTTTTCAGCTCGTTGCCCGAGAAAGCTGGGCGAGATCTGCGACACCGTGCCGCCGCCTCTGCGTGACGCGGGCGAGGGGCACCTGATCCTGTGTCACATCCCGCTGGCCGATCTCAGCAGGCTCGAGCCGATCGTCTTGCCGGAGCCGGCCCTGTCGTAGCTGGCAATCGCCTTCGTTGCTGCGGGTTGTCGCCTGCCGCAGTGGCGTCGGACAGTCGCCTTGCGGCAGTTTGCCGTGTGAGCATCCGGCCTCGGGAAGTTGGCCTGCGCAAAAATCATATTAATACGAAAGGGGGATTGGCTAAGGTCATCGGGATCGGTCATCATCGGTTGCGATTTCAGTTTCTGGCTGCGACCCGGCCCGGCCGGTCGAACTGCTCGCATCAGAGGCCGCCGTCTTGGAACAAGGCCAGCCAAACTATCGTTCGAACGAAATCCAGGTGGTGGCGGGCCCCGCCAAAAAGGCCCTGCAAGGGAGGATGACATGATTATTACACGACGTTCGCTGTTGACCGCGACGGCCGGGGGCGCCGCCCTCGTCGCTTTCGGCAATGGTCTCGCCTGGGCGGTGGAACTGCCCAAACTCAAGAAGAAGGACAAATACAAGGTCGGCTTCGCCCAGACCGAAAGCAACAATCCGTGGCGCCTGGCTCAGACCCAGAGCATGAAAGACGAGGCCGCCAAGCGTGGCTGGCAACTGGTCTACACCGATGCGGCCGGCTCGGCCGCCAAGCAGGTGTCGGACGTGCGCTCGATGATCGCTCAGAAGGTTGACGTGATCCTGCTTGCACCGCGCGAAGAGAAGCCGCTCGTGCCTGCTGTCATGGAAGCCAAGCAGGCCGGCATCCCGCTGTTCTGCATCGACCGCAGCGTCGACCCGACTCAGGCCAAGGCGGGCCGGGATTACGTGGCGTTCATCGGCTCCGATTTCGTCAAGGAGGGCAAGATGGCGGGCGAGGCCTTCATCAAGGCCGTCAACGGCCAGGCCAAAGTGATCGAACTGCAGGGCACGATCGGGTCATCGCCGGCCAACGACCGGATGAAAGGCTTCAAGGACGCTATCGCGGGAACCCCGGGCATCCAGATCATCGCCTCGTAGTCCGGCGATTTCGCCCGCGACAAGGGCCGCCAGGTCTTCGAAACGCTCTACCAGGCGCATCCGGAGGCGACCGCGCTCTATTCGCACAACGACGAAATGACGATGGGCGCCATCGCGGCCATGGAAGCCGCCGGCAAGGCGCCCGGCAAGGACCTGGTGATCGCCTCGATCGACGGGACCAAGGATGCTGCCCAGGCCGTGGCCGATGGCAAGATCGCGGTGCTGGTCGAATGTAACCCGCATTTCGGACCCAAGGCCTTCTCGGCGATCGTCGATCTGGCGGACGGCAAGATGCTGGCGCCCCAACTCGTCAACGTCGACCGCCTGTTCGGCAAGGACAATATCGCCGCCTATATGCCGGAAGCCTTCTGATCCCCGACGAGCGCCGTCGCATTTCAGGGGACGGCGCTCGTTTCGTTTCCGCTCCGGTGAATGAACAGCACGAGGCATAAAGCGATGAGCGGTCAGCCGCTTCTCAGCATGAGGGGCATCGACAAGAGCTTCGGCCACGTGCCGGCGCTGATCGGCGCCTCGCTGGAGGTGCTGCCGGGCGAAGTCATGGCCTTGGTCGGCCAGAACGGCGCCGGCAAGTCGACCATGATCAAAGTGCTGAACGGCTTCGTGGCGCGCGATGCAGGCGACATCGCCTTCGCCGGTCAGCCCTGGGCCGCGACTTCGCCGCAGATGGCCCAGAGAGGCGGCATCAGCACGATCTTTCAGGAAATCAATCTGATCCCGCTGCGGTCGGTGACCGAGAACATCTATCTCGGCCGAGAACTGCGCAATCGCGCCGGTCTCTTGGCCTGGGGGCGAATGGATGAGGGCGCGCGGGCCGTTCTCAAGGAATTCGACGTTTCGGTCGACGTGCGTCAGCCGCTGAACCGCTTCAGCACGGCCGTGCAGCAGATGGTGGCGATTG
>JBBPYT010000108.1:0-5295 GCA_038199665.1 Hyphomicrobiales bacterium | reverse complement strand
ATCTGAATGGAACCCTCCTCCACTGGTGATCTGCGCCGTCGGGGCGCACTGAGATATCCGGGCTAGTTCGGACCGATTGGTTCCGTCAGCGGGACGGCAAGCGGTCCAGATCGAGCAAAACCTGCCGCATTCCCTTGTCGAGCTGCTTTGCGTCTGCACGGGCAACGAAGTCACTGTCTAAGCGGGACTTCGCCGCACAGTGCGACCATCGGAACCGCCTCGATCGAAACTCTGAACGGTCGGCCAGGCGTCACCCGCCGCACAGCACGGCATGTGGCGGGGCTCCTCGCCATGCCGCCACAATCCCTGATGCAGACTAGGGGTAAAAAAGGGGACCTTATGAACAGGAAAATGGAAAGCCCGGTTATATCAATTTCTTACGGCAGCGACATGGTGGTCCCGACAGGATTCGAACCTGCGACCTTCGGTTTAGGAAACCGCTGCTCTATCCTGCTGAGCTACGGAACCACGCCGCGCCTGTGTAGCACAGGTCGGCTGATTGGAAAGGGTTCCGTTCAGGACCCAGAATACGCGGGTTGCGTAGGCTCTCGCATTTTGATCCGGCTGGCATTGCTTCTATACTGCCCGTTGATGGACCGAAGGAAGCCGCGATCCCGAACCGTGTCGTGGGGCCTAAGAGCACCAGACCGTGAGCATCTCCCTTCTGGTCGACTCCGTGTACCCCTGGGCACGCGAGCGAAATTCCGGGGGCGATTGATGGCTGCTCCGGCAGGGTTGCTCTGCCTGCTCGCCGCATCGATTCCAGCCCGCGCCGAAGCAGCCGACGACTGCCTCGCCGCGGGCCAGCCGGCGCGGGTCGCGGCCGTTCTCGACGACCTCGAACTGGCGCTCGACGACGGGCGCGTGCTGCGTCTTGCCGGCATCGACCCGGCCCGGGCGACGCCGAGTCGACCGACCCTCGGTGAGGATGCCCGCACCCGTTTGGCGTATTGGCTGGTCGGGCGCTCCGTCCGGGTTCGGGCGCTCTCGGCTGCACCGGATCGTTGGGACCGCATCCCGTCCCTCGTTTCCGCCTCGATCCCGGCAACGGACAACGACACAAGTGCACCCGATGCGACATGGTCGGTTGCGGAGGCTCTCCTGGGCGCCGGCTGGGCAAGAGCCAAGCCCGATTCCGAGGTTCATGCCTGTTTCTCCGCCTTTCTGACGATCGAGGCCAAGGCGCGCGAGACCGGGCTTGGCCTGTGGGCCGATCCGTATTATGCGATAGTCGATGCCGATGATCGGCAGGGTTTGGCGGAACGCACTGGCTCGATGGCTCTCGTCGAAGGTCGATTCAACCTTCGCAACGGCCCCCGCCGGGTCTTCGTTACACTCGGTCGCGGACCCTGGGGTCTTGTTGCGAGACTCCCCACCCGCACCGCCGGGGCTTCGGGCAAAGGGGGGCTCGACCTTCAGGGCCTTGCCGGGGTGCGGGTTCGGGTTCGCGGATTCCTCGATGATCGGTTCGGCCTCCGAATCGACCTCGCCAGCGGCGACCAGATCGAGGCGCTCGGGCCCGATTCGGCGGACTTGCCGGCGACACCGGCGGCCATCGGGCAGCGACCGGCGCAACATGATCGAGCGGGCTCAGGCCCGTAGAACTTGTTTGTTGCCGGTGGCAACATGAACGCTGAAGAAAGGGCGGCCAACCGGGATGTTCGGAGCGGCAAGGGATTCAGGCGACCAAACGCTGCGCGGCGTGCGATTGGGATTGTTGTCGGCTGCCCTGGCCTTGCTCATGGCCGGCTGCTCCGGCCTTTTCGACGACAAGCCGAAAGCCATCCAGGTCAGCGTTTCGGTTCCGCCTTCCGCGCCGCGCACCACCGGCATCGAATCGCCTACGGCGCGCGAGCACAGGCAGCTCGTGGCCTATTTCGGCGGCGAATACCGGGCCGCGGCGACCGAACGTTTTATTGATGAGGTGCTGGCAAAGCTCGCGGCGGCGAGCGACACGCCGGGGCAGGTCTACAAGGCCACCATCCTCAACTCGCCCATCGTGAATGCGTTCGCCTTGCCGTCCGGCAACATCTACGTGACACGAGGGCTCCTGGCCCTGGCCAACGACACCTCCGAAGTGGCTGCCGTGATGGCGCACGAAATCGCCCATGTCACGGCCCGCCATGCCCTGCAGCGGGCCGAGTTGGAGAAGCGCTCGGCCGTTATCAGCCAGGCCGCCGACATCATCGACAACCGCCAGCAGGGGGCGACCTTCAAGAACTACGCACAATTGACCCTCGCGAGTTTTTCGCGGCAGCAGGAATTCGAAGCCGATCAGATCGGCGTCCGTGTGATCGCCCGAGCCGGCTACGATCCCTTTGCGGCTTCGCGCTTTCTCGTATCGCTGGGCAAGTCCACGGAACTTCGCCAGGCGACCCATCCGGGCGGCAGGGACAAGCCCGACATGATGGCGACTCATCCGTCTACTCCGGAAAGGATCGACCACGCAGTCGCGGTGGCGCGCGGCTTCGGCGCGCCCGGGATCGGGGACACCGGACACGACCGGTATCTTGCGGCGATCGAGGGCTTGTTGTACGGCGACGATCCGGCCGAAGGCTTCGTGCGCGGACGGCGGTTCGTGCATCCGAAGCTGGGCTTCGCATTTACGGCGCCGGACGGTTTCGTGCTCGAAAACTCGGCGCAGGCGGTGCTCGGCGTGACCGGGGATGGCAACCAGGCCCTACGGCTCGATCGCGTGCACGTGTCCACCGAGACGACGCTCCAGGTCTATCTGGCTTCCGGATGGATCGACGGCCTGCAACCAAGTTCGGCCGAGGCCATCGCGATCAATGGGCTTGCGGGCGTGACAGCCACGGCAAAGGCCGAGTCCTGGACGTTCCGACTGGCGGCCATCCGGGTCGGCAATGAGGTCTATCGCCTGACCTTTGCGTCAAAGGATTTGAGCCAGGATATCGACAGGCAATTCCGTGAGTCGATCGATTCGTTTCGACGGATCACCCCGGAAGAGGCAGGCGACGTCAAGCCGGCGCGCATCGCGGTTGCGGTCGCGGCCCCCGGCGACACGGTGGACCGTTTTTCCGGCCGAATGGCGGTGCCCGATCACCCGCTCGAGACCTTCAAGGTGCTGAACGGCCTCGACGAGGCGGCCCTTGATCCCGGCCGGCGCTACAAGCTCGTTCTGGATTGATCGGCGACGCACCCTAAATGCGAAGCCGGCCTTTTTGTCGCACTCCCTTTTTCGGAATTTCGGCTGACGGCTGAACCGAATCCTCCCGCGCTGCGTATCTCCCTTGTTGGAATTCGGAGATGACCATGTTGCAGATGGCGGGCGTGAGGCGCCAGTTCGTCAAAGCCGCCATGGCGGCGAGGTTTCTGGAGCGTGATGAAGAACGCGCCCTGGCCCAGAGTTGGCGCAGCAACGGCGACGAGGCGGCTCTACACGAACTGGCTTCGGCCCACATGCGCCTCGTCATCGCCTTGGCGGTCCGCTTCCGCAATTACGGTCTGCCAATCGCCGACCTGATCCAGGAAGGGCACGTGGGGCTGCTTGAAGCGGCTGCCCGCTTCGACCCCGAGCGCGAGGTTCGATTCTCGACCTACGCCACCTGGTGGATTCGGGCATCGATCCAGGATTTCATCCTGCGAAACTGGTCGATCGTTCGCGGGGGCACGAGTTCGGCCCAGAAGGCCTTGTTCTTCAATCTTCGGCGTTTGCGGGCCAAGCTGTCCCGAGATGGCAGCGCCGGCAGCGCCTCGGTGTTCGCGACGATCGCCATGGCGATCGGTGTTTCGCCGGCCGACGTCGAACTCATGGATACGCGACTGTCCGGCCCGGACGTATCGTTGAACGCCCCGGTCGCCGAGAGCGACAGTTCCGGGCAGGCCGAGCGGGTCGAGTTTTTGGTGGACGACAAGCCTCTGCCCGACGAAACCGTCGGCGAGCAGATCGACGGCGACCGCCGCGTCTCCTGGCTGCGCGAAGCTCTGACGGTCTTGTCCGAACGCGAATTGCGCATCGTACGCGAGCGGCGGCTTGCCGAGGAATCGGCGACGCTCGAAGCCTTGGGCGACCGGCTCGGCATTTCGAAGGAACGCGTGCGCCAGATCGAGAACCGTGCCATGGAAAAGCTGCGAGGCGCGATGGCAGATCGGAAGGGGGGAGAACACCGGGTCATTTCGCTCTCTTGAGGCCTCAGCTTCTTCAGGACCGGGGCCAAACGGGTCCGGCGGAGTTCGCTCGTGCAGCGCCCGTGCGGGGTGCCTGACTTCGCCCCAAGCCTTCGGCTGAGCGGTGGCTCGCGAATCGGCGGTGCTCGGCGGTAGCAGAGTTGTTGTCGACAACACCGCGCGCGCGGTGTATTAGGCGCCGCACAACTCAAAACAGCGAGCCGAAACGCTGCTGCCTCCGGGCCGCATCGGCACAGGATTTTCCATGAACATCATCGAAACGCTCGACGCGGAAGAGGTCGCTCGGCTTTCCGCCAACAAGACGCTCCCCGAGTTCCAGCCGGGCGATACCGTGGTGGTTAACGTCAGGGTCAAGGAAGGCGAGCGTACACGCGTCCAGGCCTACGAAGGCGTATGCATCGCCCGCACCGGTGGCGGACTGCAGGAAAGCTTCACGGTCCGCAAGATTTCCTACGGCGAAGGCGTCGAGCGCGTGTTCCCGGTCTTCTCGCCGAACATCGAGTCGATCAAGCTCGTCCGCCGCGGCAAGGTGCGTCGCGCCAAGCTCTACTATCTTCGCGACCGTCGCGGCAAATCGGCCCGCATCGCGGAGCGAACCGACAACACCGCCAAGGCCAAGAGCAAGGCAAAAGCCGCCAAGCCGGCGACCGCGGCGGAGTGATTCCGGTGTGAGGAATGATGGCAGCCGGGCGGAACTCGCTCCCGCTCCGGCCAGAATGGCCGTCCCGAATGCGCGGCCGCAGGAAAGATCATGGTTGACGTGCAAGCGGGGTCACCCAGGACCCTTTACGACAAGATCTGGGACGACCACATCGTCGACCGACAGCCCGACGGCACCTGCCTTCTCTACATCGACCGTCATCTCGTGCATGAGGTGACAAGCCCGCAGGCCTTCGAAGGCCTGCGGATGGGCGGCCGCAAGGTCAGGGCGCCGGAGAAGACGCTCGCCGTCGTCGATCACAACGTCCAGACCTCGGACCGGCGGAACGGCATCGAGGATCCGGAAAGCCGGATGCAGGTCGAAACGCTGGCCGCCAACGCACGCGAGTTCGGCATCGAGTATTTCGACGAACTCGACCCGCGCCAGGGGATCGTTCACATCATTGGCCCGGAACAGGGATTCACCCTGCCCGGGACGACGATCGT